>RFLC01000081.1 GCA_003694055.1 Candidatus Pacearchaeota archaeon
GATTATTACTCTTTTAGTGGGTTTGGGGATAATACTCTTCTCTATTCTTATTTTCACTGGTGTTGTGAGTGGAAAAGGAAATGTTACATCAGCAGGCTCTTTTATTCTCATAATTGGTATAATAATCTCCCTATTCTCGCTCTTGAAATTCTGGGCATCTGGTTTGATGAAGGATCCTCTTACAACAAGCAAAGGAGGAGTTGTCGCTTTAATCGCTGGCATACTTAACGGAGGCGACTTGCTCTCAATAGTTGGCGGAATCTTGGGAATTGTGCAGGGGAGCAAGGAACAATAACTAGTCAAACAAGCTCGTTCTGTTTCACGGCTTGCGTGGCGGCTGGCGCGGCGGCAACCCTGGCGGCGAACTGCTTCTTGAAGGCCCTGGCCTGCCAACCCCTCCGAGAGCTCGCGAAGCGCCTGGGCTTTGCAAAGAACCAGAAACTCCAGCATTGCTAGAAAGAAACCTTTTGTCAATCGGTCCGCCTTGGCGTTTCTCAAGCTCTTTCCTAGTTTTCTTCTTTTCCCAGAAACTTAGTAGAGGTATTTCCCACAATCCCGTGCGCTTGCCATCAATCTTCTTCAGCGCATAAGTTATTTGCTCTCCTTTCCATCCCATTCCTTTCAGCTTGGCTCTTATCTCTTTGTCACTCAATCCAGCTCTTCTGCTGTTGTAAATGAAGTTAAGCATGTTGTAAAGATCATCCTTGTTTTTGAACAAGCTGTTCTCGTAGTTGTACTTGTACCAATACTGAAGCGCGATGTAAATTGCAAACACGACAATCAAAACAAAAATCATCCCAATAATGAACCTTCCCCACTTAAACCCTTCTGGTCTTACCAATTCTGGTGGCTGCGTTGAAGCGAGTTGGAGCGCGCTTAGTTCCGGCGCCACAAACATCGGCAAACTCAGTGCTGAAGTTGAACCGCTTGTGTCGCGAATGAAAAACTCAATAGTCTGGGAATCCTGCGTTAGTTTCATTGCAAATGCCTGACCGCCAGCAAGCGAGACCGGAGTGGCGCTGCTGTCTTTGAAAACCACATTTTCTTTCGGATAGCGCACGATTAGGTAAACATTAGCGCTCTCTGCATCAGCTTTCTTGCTTGCAACAACCTTATACTTTTTCAGCACAGGCTCGGTCGCGCTATCTGTCACAATTTCTACCGACGAGAACTCTGTTTGTACATCATAATTGTTCAAAACCCAGTCAAGTATCTTGTTTTTCACATCTTCTGCATTGATGCTGCTAGCGTCAACCCCCGAGATTTCTGCAACTAAATTTGGGTCAATGAAGTTGTATTGGGCTGCAGGGTTAAGCGTGCCAGACTCTGAGCTCGCAATATCCCTTGGAATATCCAACTCAAGCAAGGCATCTATTATCTTGACATACTCTTCTTCATCAGAGTTATTGCCAAGGTCTGTCAACTTCACTCTTTGCCTTTGCAACTCTGAAAGAATGCTCTCAATGTCTGCTTTTTTCTTAATCTCGTTTTTTATCCAAGTCGGAAAAGAATCAAATTTTGTTTTGAACTCATTGGCGCGTTTGGTGTAAGTGTCGAGAAGGAGATTAGCAGACTCGCGTGCTTCCCCGGCAACAATCTCAAATGTTTTTGTCGACACCTCGCCGTCAGTTGCGGTCGCGCTAACCGTCACATTGTAAATGCTAGAGTTAGTGAACACATGGCTTACTGAAGTTCCGTCAACTTGCTGAGTCGGAGTTCCGTCGCCAAAGTTCCACTCTGTTGAGCTGACGTTTTTATCAGAGTCAATTATCCTAAAGACAACTGACAACCCAACTCTTGCGAACTCCGGGCCTATTGAAAAGTCAAATGCTTTGTGGATGTTTATCTCCTCGCTCACAACTTCCCTGTCGTTCAAGTAGATCTTGAACTCGCGTGTGCCGTTCACGTCCGGAGTTTCAAAGTCAAGCTTTTCTAGGTCAAGAGTTATGTAAGGAGAACTCACTCTTGGCTTGAGCTTCAACAAAGGATAGGTTTTGTCGGCGATGAAACTCCCAATTTTTGTTGTGTACTCAATCCTCACATCTTCGATTGTTATGTCCTGCCTAAGTCCCTTGAAGTGAACAGGTATGTAGCAATTAGTTGTGCAGTTCCTTTCATACACCTCTTCGATGTAATCATCAAAAACCCTTGCTAGTTTTTTCACACTTCCTGTTGCTTTGTGGTAAAGCTCATCGTCGTAAATGATTTGGTAAGGGTCAAGCGGCGCGTACTTCATCTTTTGAACATACATCTCGTAGTCAACATCTGTCAGATTATCTGAAGTTGGGCTGTACACAGAGCCGCCCTTGCCGCCGCACCTTTCACCCGTTGTTTCATACCTGATTTTGTAGGTAGTTTCGTTCCCTCCTGTCGCAGCTTTGTAAATGCAAACATAAACTTGGGTCGTGTTTTTGATTGAAACCAATGGAACAACTAATCTGCCTTCGTCACTTTTCGTCGGGTGGAAGCTGAATCCAGGAGAGGTTGTGTTGAGCGATGGCACAAAAAACTCTAGCATTCGCGAGAACGTTGAGTCAAACACAACCATGCTTATCTTGTCACTTGTATCTGGGAAGCCCTCGTCGTTCTGCAGCACTGCTCCTATTTTGTAAGCCGGCGCAGGCGGCAGCTCGAACTTCTGGCAGTACATCTCTCCTTTACTCACCACAACACTTCCTTCTGCTTCATCCGGGTCAAAACAGCCGAAGTTCTTTTCGCTGCAAGCAACAGTTGGAAGGAAGTTAGGGTTGAAGAAGTCAATTGAGCCGTCATCTAAAAGATCAAACTGGAGCTGGTTCACGCAACTCGCATGCGCGTTGCTGTGGACTGAGAATCTTGCGTCAATCACATGCACATCCTCTCCGCTAAGCTCAAAGCCGTAAGTTGCCTCGCTGAGCAGTGGAAAACTCGCGCTTGTTTCCCCCGCCTCTGTAGGGTCTTTGACATGACTTACCTTGCAACTTTTTGGAATGCAACTAAACTCCTCCCCTCGAGAATATCCCATCCTGCCCAACAGCTCTACTAAAGAGATGGAGGTTTGATTGAAGCTTGAGCTGAAGTTCCCATCTGGCTCCTCGTCAAAAGTTATGTTGAGCGTTCCTTTAATCTTGTCTCCAGAGTCATACTGCTTAACGATTGTTGTTGAGTTCTCGTCAACGCTAAACTCCGCATGCGAGCTGGCAGTTAGCGCGAGAACCAACAGAACAAAGCTAACCGATAGCAGGAGTAATTTGCCTAAACATTTTTTAGCCATTTTATCAGTTTTATTTTTCTCAATTTCCTAGAGATTTCTTCGCGTTTCCAGAGGATGAAGCTGTAAATCATTCCAATCGCTAGCAAGCTTGCGACAAACTGCTTCCATCCAAAGAACGAGAGTTGGATGCTCTCAGGGCACGGCAATTGAACAGCACATGTGCATTGATCTGAGCCAGCTGGGCAGTTAGGAGTGACTGAGCCACATAGCGTCGGTGCTTGGCTTTGGCAGTCTTTCGAGAATGCTATTGTGACAGGTCTAGTATTTGTCGATGGGTCGCACTGGCCAGCATCATTCCACTGCACTGCACAGCTTCGTGTAGCTCCACCACCTGTTTGCACCTCATACACAAATTTGCATTTCCCATTTATGTTGTCCCAGACGCACTGGCCGTTTGATCCGCCGAGAAGGCTAGCTTGAGTGGGTCCAGCATCTGCGCAGTCCTTGTTGCAAGCCTCTGCCCTGAACTCAATCTCGCTCCCGTCGTAAGGCGGGCTAGGAGGCAAATCAAGCTTTTCATAATCTGAGCACCTCTCTACCTTAAGTCTTCCGCTTGGACTTGTTCCGCTATCATCAGGATAAGTTGTAGCGTACGGACCGAAAGCAAGGCAGAACGGCAGTTCTTGCTGCCCTCCAGGGCCTGGTCCTGGCGGGCCTCCGCCGCCACCTGTACCGCAGTCATTCGTGTCCCATGTGCATTGTCCTGACTGACCAAACGGAATGCAGGTTGCTGTTCCGCTTGTATAATCTGGTGATAAGGCGCTGCAATCTTCTGTTTGCCCTTCCACGCACTCAACTGAGTCGGGATCCACTATTCTTTGCTCTTCGCAATTTGTTGGGGGGCAGTCTCCATGAAGAGAATCATAAGCAGGACAAGTTGAAACATTCTCGCCATTATCTGGTTGGCAAATTCCGTCGCCGCACCAGGGCTCTCTCGGGCAATCTTCTGGGCAGTTATACCATGTCTCGCCTGGATCGCAGCTTCCGTTATTATTGCAAATTGGTCCGGGTGGCTGGGCGTTTTGAGATTTGCAGCATAGCCTGTAAGGGTAGTTTGGAAAGATACCAAAGGTTAGATGAGCGTTTGTCAGACCAGAGAGCGAGACAATGAGAGAGTAGTCTGCTCCGACTTGAGATGTGCAGTTTAGGTCCCGCACAATAACGCATTCTAAGTCGCCGTAGGATAAAGTGTATGGGTAATTCCCGCCAGCGCTGATGTTCTCGGCATGGGCATTTGTCAAACCAGAGAGCGCAAGTATTGGGTTGCCGTTGTGAGGATCTGGGTTTGAAGGGAATGTTGTTTTAAAGAACTTGTCGTAGCATACCGGTTGAGGGTAAAGCGCGCCGCTTGCGTTGTAAAACGCCGCATGCGCGTTCGTCGCGTCGCTGAGGTTAAATATGATTTGGCTTGCGTCGCACTCCATCGGCAGACCCTCAGGCATCTGGGTTTGCGCTTGGCCAAAACTCGCAACCACAGCGAGAGCAATCAACGCAAAAACCGCAATCACACCTTCTTTTTTCATCTCACTAATTAATGATAAAGTGTTTATAAAGTTTTTTAGAGTGGGCTACACAACACTTCACTGCTCAACATTGCTCTTTTCTTCTAGCGGCCTGCTAGCAGCACTTCCTAATTCGCACGGCTTTTATGAATCAACCGCTCTTCTTGCTCCCTCTGGAACGCAAAAATGTTAACAGCTGTTAAAGTTTATCACTATCCAGAGTAACACTCGAGCAGAAAAATTTAAAAGGGTAAAGGGTGCTGTAATCTATATGTTGCATTATATATATGGGAGTGAAAATGAAAGATAACTTCGACATATTTTTCAGGCGCAAACCAGCGCTCATGCTTGTCGCGCTCAAGCGGATTGGCAAGGTAAGATATGGCAGCGTTCTTGCGAAAGAGGTTGACTGCACCTACAGCCACGCTGTGAAAATCCTCCAAAGCTTTGAGAAAATCGGACTTGTTGTTTTTGAGAAAAAAGGCCGCATCAAGCTTGTCAAACTCACAAAGCGCGGGCAAGAAGTTGCAGACAACATTGAAAATATCAAACGCTTAATCTGCTAATCCGTCAGCTAGTTGCGCGCTCGCCCGAACGCTCGCGCGCAGCGCAACACACAACCCTGCTCGTGAAACTCGTTCTCTCAAAAAGAAACCTCGTTAACAGCCAAATTTATAAACTCATGCTTCGTGAATGCCAAATGGACAAGCCAGC
Organism: Candidatus Pacearchaeota archaeon; assembly: GCA_003694055.1. Classification (GTDB taxonomy): domain Archaea; phylum Nanobdellota; class Nanobdellia; order Pacearchaeales; family GW2011-AR1; genus UBA73. The sequence continues at coordinate 5,470 of RFLC01000081.1, forward strand.
TGTTTTTGTCGTGTTTGGTGGAACTGGCGACTTGGCGAAAAAGAAACTAGCCCCTGCGTTTTCTGCACTGCTCTACCGAAAGCAACTTCCGCTCGATTCTCACCTTATAGGAATTGCGCGAAGGAAGATGACCGACGCAGAATACAAACAATTTCTTGTTGGAGCAGTGAGCGATGAGAAAATGAAAAAGTGCATAGAAGCAACGAACATCCATTACCTCCCCGGGAACTTCGACGACAGCGAAACATTCTCCCGTTTGCGAGAGCTGCTGAACGCGATTGACGTGCGAAAGAAAAGTTTAGTCTTCTATCTTGCAACAAGCTTTAAGTTTTTTGAGATAATCTCCCAACACCTTTCAGAAGTCTCTCTTTGCGGCCGCACAAGAAAGGATGTGAAAGTGGCATTTGAAAAGCCGTTCGGCGAGAGCAAAAAGAGCGCAAAAGAGCTTGAGAAGTGCCTGCTAAAATTCTTCCGCGAGGAGCAGGTGTTTCACGTTGACCACTATCTCTCAAAAAACACAATAATGAACATCTACATAACAAAATTCCTAAACCCGATTGTTTACGAGTCACTGCACAGAGAGCTTGTTGATAGAGTTGAGATTGTTGTCGACGAGGACGTAGGGGTTGGGAGCAGAGCAGGATACTACAACAACGCCGGCGCGATAAAGGACATGATTCAAAGCCACCTCATTCAAGTTCTCTCGCTTCTTCTCAGCGACAGGCCCGACGAGCTTAGCCCGGCAAAAATCTCTGAGCAGAAGCTGAAGGTTATGAAATCCTTGCACGTCGACAAAAGAGCAAGGCATGTGTTGGGGCAGTATAAGTCATACAAGCGCGAGCTGAAAAGTTTTGGACTGGAGGACAGAGGCACAGAGACTTTTGCAAGAGTTTGGCTTGAGTGCCATTTGAGAAAATGGAAGGGAGTGAAGATAATGTTGCAGACTGGAAAGAAGCTCGAGAAAAAGCGCGGTTTCATCAAAGTGGTTTACAGACGTCCGCAAGTCAGGCATGCGTTCAAACATGAGCAACCCAACGAGCTAGTCTTTCACCTCTACCCGCACGAGAACGTTGAGCTGCTGTTGAACACTCTCAACCCAATCGAGCATTCTAACCTCTTCCACTCCTCGTTCCTATTCTGCAAAGAGTGCGTTTTCGGACCAAACACAATCGACGCTTACCAAATCCTTCTCCTCGAAATTCTTAACAACAGAAAGGATTTGTTTGCTAGTTCAAAAGAAATAATTGAAGCGTGGAGAGTGGTTGAAGAGTTCGACGAGTTGCGCAACTCAATCCCGCTTGTCTACTACAAAGACAGCACTCCCTCGGAAAAGATAGCCTAAAGTGCGATTAACTAGCTCTTACACGCACTCGTTACGCGCTTGTTTCCTTTCTCCTAATCCTGATTTTGTTATTGCGCGTTGTAATCTCTTTCTGGTCTGCCAAAACAAAAAACTCTAGCTCGA
>RFLC01000082.1 GCA_003694055.1 Candidatus Pacearchaeota archaeon
GGCTAGAAATTAAATTTTCGTGAGTGTAACTAATTTCTTGCTTAGCAGTTATTATGAAAAACGAGTCAGGATAAAATTCAAAGCTCGCTTCATCGCTCTCAACCCTCACGCTCTCGCCATCTGCAGACACCAATTCAAGATTGCTCAGCTCGCTGTCAAAATCAATCTCTCCAACCAACCGAGGATTGACATCGTTTGTCGCAGGGTCAATGCGGCGCCAGAGCTCTATCTTGTCAGCGCTAATATTGTAAATCGCACCTGTTGTCACAATGCTCACTCCACTATCGCCCTCCTCAACTGAAAGAACTGACATGCCGAACAGACCCTGTCCAAGCGAAACTCTGCTCTCACCCTCGTCCTCGCTCGTGCCTGTTGCAAGCGGCGCGTCAGTTGCGACAACCTCTCCGCTCTGCTCTGAGCGCTTGGCAGGATAAATCAAAACCTTAACAACCTCATCAGCAGAAGAAATTCCAGCTCTTCGCAAAGCTTCCTCTTTTATCGTAACACTCACATGCTCGTACGGCGCTAGCAAAGTCTCATCCTCAGGGCTCACCAAGCCTGCCAACTCTCCACCTCTCGTCGGATCAAGCGAATTATAACTAAACCTATTCCCATTGACATCCTCAACAACTGCGATAAACCCGACTGGCTCGTCAGGAAAATTGCTCTCCCGCACAACCACAAACCTAATCTCCCTTTCTGGAGATGCAAGCTCAAACCGCCCTCCCTGCACAACAAGGTTTGCCTGCAACAACTCAGACTTAATCACTGTCTGCTCACCCCCTCGCACAACCCAAGGCTTCAAAGCTGTCCAGACAATCACAAGAGCAACAAGCGCAAGCAAGAGCAAAACCACCCAATCCACAACACCCGCAAGACCGCGTTTCCTCATCATTTAACTAAGTAAAAGAACTTTAAAAGCATTCCTTGCACTCGCTCTAACAACCGAACGACATCCCCTTGCATTAAAGTGCCGGGATTGAGTAAGCAACGTTGCGCGCGCTTGCGCTTCGCGTGTTATTTCTTTAACAACTCTCGCGCTTTTGCCAATTATTTCTTTATTGGGCTCTGTAGCTTTCAATCTCCCTCTTGATTCTCCACAGGGAGTAAATTGAAACTGCGAAGCTCAAAGCTGTAAGTCCCCCTAAAACGCTCGTCGGAAAGAGTGGAGGAGACTCAACCTCTGCAATTGTCCTCTTAATGTCGCTCGCTCTCGCCTCAATTGCCTCAAGCTTCTCTCCCAGCCTTTCTCGCTTTCTAGTGACTGCCTCGCTTTCAAGTCCTGCTTCTTCGGCAGTTCTTTGCAAAGCTCGGTAGTCTTGCTCCACAACCGCTCGTTGTTGTTGCAGTGCGTCAAGTTCTCTGTACAAAGGTTGCGCCACGTCGTAGTTGTAAGTCATTGCTGCAAAAGTTCCAAGCGTGCCAACAACTGTCCCGACAAAACCTCTTATAGCTAACCGGCACCGCCATTCCACCCTCTCAATGATGTCGCTCAAATTCTTCCCTTTGCTTCGGTTTTCTTCATTCACCCCTATCAACTCTGTTTCTGATTCCATATAGTAATTCCTTCGAGGTAGCGTTTAAATCTTTCGGTTCACTCAAACCAAGTGCGTGGAGCAGCGCGGCAAGAAATACATTTCGCGCCCCGATGTTTTGCCGACAAACTCAGTTTTTCGCAGCAACGCGCGCCGCTCGCGTGTGCGTCACGTTGGCTCGCCATTCTAATTACACTCAAATTTCTTATTATTTTTAGAATAAAACATGCGCAATTAATTCCCGCACTAAAGCAAGGTTTCTTGCGCGCGATTAACAAACCTGCATTTGCATTCTTGGCAACGATGCAACTAATTTCACGCCCGCAGAGTCAGGAGCAGCACGCGCCTTGCCGTTAACGCAAAACACTTCAACCGCATTTCTTAAAAACGCTTTCCAAGTACCCTAGCTCTAACGCTCAAAGCAAAACCTTTAAACCTAACTGCCCTAAAAAAAGCATGAAAAAACTCCAACTTTACAACACGCTAACCCGACGGAAAGAGCCATTCAAGCCAATTCACGACAACGAAGCAAGGGTTTACACATGCGGCCCAACGGTTTACTCCTACCAGCACATAGGAAACATGCGCGCGTACATATTTGCAGACACTCTCAAGCGAGTCCTGCTTTTCAACGGATATAAAGTAAAGCACGTTATCAATGTCACAGACGTGGGGCACTTGACAAGCGACGCTGACGAGGGCGAGGACAAAATTGAGCGCGCTGCGAGAAAAGAAAAGAAGAGCGCAAAAGAAATAGCAGAGTTCTATTTCTCAGTTTTCAAACAAGACTTGAGAAAGCTGAACGTGCTCGAACCAGACGTCTGGCCGAAGGCAAGCGAGCACATCAAAGAGCAAATCGAGCTAATCAAAAAACTAGAAAGTAAGGGTTACACTTACACGACTTCCGACGGAATTTACTTTGACTCCTCAAAATTCAAAGACTACGGAAAGCTCGCAAGACTAAAACCAGAGAACTTGAAAGCAGGAAAGCGAGTTGCGTTGCGAGAGAAAAAACACAAAACTGATTTCGCGCTCTGGAAGTTCTCTGAAAAGCCTGGTGTGAGGCAACAAGAGTGGGACCCGAAGAATTTCGGAGCTGATTGGCCAACCGGATTTCCGGGATGGCACATCGAGTGCTCGGCAATGAGCATGAAATACCTTGGCGAGAGTTTTGACATTCACACAGGAGGCGAGGACCACATAGCAGTGCACCACACAAACGAAATCGCGCAGAGCGAAGCAGCAACAGGAAAGAAATTCGTGAACTACTGGCTGCATGTCGCGTTTCTAACATTTAAAGGAAAAAAGGTCTCAAAATCAACAGGAGGGCTTTACACAATCTCAGAGCTAGAGGAAATGGGCTACTCCCCGCTTGCTTTTCGCTACCTCTGCCTGCAAACGCACTACCGCAAGCCACTTGCATTTTCATTCCAAAACCTCGACTCAGCCCAGCATGCGCTAGAGCGCGCGAGAAGAAAAGTCATTGAAGAGAAAAACTCCCCGCGAGATGGAAAGGACAAAACTCAAACCTACCTCGAAAGTTTTGCAAATGCCATCAACGACGACCTGAACACGCCACTAGCATTGCAAGTTCTCTGGCAAGTTCTCGACGACGAGAGTTTCGCAAGCGACACAAAGCTCGCGCTGATAGAAAAATTTGACCTTGCGCTAGGGTTGAATCTCAGCTCAGCAGAAGAGGAAAAAGTGCGTGCTCCGGAGGAAGTGAAACAACTCCTAGAGAAGCGCGAAGAGCTGAGGCAAAAGAAAAAGTTCGAAGAGGCCGACAAACTCCGCGAGGAAATCAAGGCAAGAGGTTTTGCAATAGAAGACACTCCCTCTGGACCAAAGCTAAGGAGATTGAAGAAATAAAGGCACGCGATTTCTCAGATGCTCGCCCGGCGCGAGCGTTGCGGCGAGGAGTAGGTGTGCGCGAGTGTTGGGTTGGCTGCACTGGCTCTGCGCGCGCCGCGAAAAAAATTGTATATACAAAAGTATATACAACAAAAACATCTCCTGCTTCAAACAAAAGAAAAGCGCGTTTTAAAGTAAAATCTGTAAAAAGCTAAACTCTCCTCGGAGATGATTGTGAATTTTCCAGGCGCGCAACACGCCAACCCAAATTTTTAAAAAGCCAATTTTATTTTTGCAAGTCATGGCGACTGACAAGAGTGAAGCAAAGATTATTGAGTTGATGCAACAGCCTGAGAGGATAAGGAACATTGCAATAGCTGCGCACATCGACCATGGCAAGACAACTTTTTCTGACAACTTGCTCAGCGGAGCAGGGATGATTTCCGAGGAGCTTGCTGGAAAGCAGTTGGCGCTTGACTTTCATGAGGATGAGAAGGAAAGAGGGATTACAATTGATGCTGCTAATGTGAGCATGGTGCACGAGTTTGAGGGAAAAGAATACCTCATAAACTTGATTGACACTCCTGGACACGTTGACTTCGGCGGCGACGTGACGCGCGCGATGCGAGCAGTGGATGGGTGCATTGTGCTTGTGTGCGCTGTCGAGGGAATCATGCCGCAAACAGAAACTGTGCTAAGGCAGGCGTTGCGCGAGCGCGTGAAGCCAGTGCTTTTCATCAACAAAGTTGATCGTTTGATAAGAGAGGTCAAGCTAACTCCTGAAAAGATGCAGGAGAGGTTTGTTAAAGTCATCAGCGAGGTTAACAGCTTGATTAAGAAAATTGCGGAGGAGGAGTTTGGCGATAAGTGGAGAGTGAATGTTCAGGATGGAAGCGTGGCGTTCGGTTCTGCGTTTCACAAGTGGGCGCTGAGCGTGCCATTCATGCAGGAGAAAGGCATTTCTTTCAAGGACATAATTGAGGCTTACAACGACGAGAACGAGGCGTGGAAAGAACTTGCGCACCGCGCGCCGCTCCACCAGGTTGTGCTGAACATGGTAATCAAGCACCACCCGAACCCAATTGATGCGCAAAAATACCGCATCGAGAAAATTTGGCCTGGCGATTTGAACAGCAAGGTCGGACAAGACTTGCTCAACTGCGACAAGAACGGAGAGCCGGCGTTTGTTTGCACAAAGGTCGTGATTGACAAGAACGCAGGAGAGATTGCAGCAGGAAGGTTGTTCTCAGGCACGCTTGCGCAAGGCGATAGCGTTTACATGAACCTTGCGAAAAAGAAGGCGACGCTTCAGCAGGTTTCAGTTTACCGCGGGCTGAGACGAATTCAGCTTGACAAAGTTTATGCAGGAAACATCGTCGGGCTTGTGGGTTTGAAAGGAATCGACGCCGGCGAAACTGTCAGCAAGAACGAGATTGAGCCGTTTGAGTCGCTTAAGCACATTTTTGAGCCAGTTGTTACGAAGAGCATCGAGCCAGTCCGGGCAGTTGACTTGCCGAAGCTCGTCGAGGTTTTGCGACAGGTTGCGAAGGAATACTCGGGCGTGAAGATTGAGATTAACGAAGAAACTGGCGAGAACCTGATTTCAGGAATGGGCGAGTTGCACTTGGAGGTGATTGAGAACAGGATTAAGTCAGAGAAAGGGCTTGAGGTAAAGACCGGTCCGCCGATTGTGGTTTATCGAGAAACCGTGACAAAGGCAAGCCCGACTGTTGAGGTTCGCACGCCGAACGGGCACAACATATTCTTCTTCAGCATCGAGCCATTGGAAGATTTTGTGTTTGATGCTATTGAGCGCGGCGAGCTTCCTGAGGAAAGGTTGAAGAAACGCGCTGAGCAAGTTAGGAAAAAGCTTGCTGAGATTGGGGTCAGCACAGAAGAGGCAAGGCAGTACAGAGAGATTTACAAGGGCAATGTGTTTGAGGACCGAACGCGAGGAATTGTCTTGCTTGGCGAGGTGATTGACTCTATCATGGACGGCTGGCGACTGATTGTCGACGCAGGCCCACTTGCAAAAGAGCCGCTAATGAAAACTAAGTTTATTTTGTGGGATGCAAAGATTCACGTTGACCACATGCACCGAGGACCTGCGCAAATTTATCCTGCTGTGAGAAAAGCTGTTCATGAAACAATGAAGCTTGCAGGCGCGACAATGCTTGAGCCAGTTCAGACGATGCGCATCGAAGCTCCAGCAGAGTTCATGGGCGCGCTAACTTCTTTAATCAGCAGCAAACGAGGAGAGCTCTTGGATGTGAAGCAAGAAGGCGAAACCACAATTGTTATCGCAAAAATCCCTGTTGCTGAGATGATTGGTTGGAGCAATGACTTGCGCTCAAGCACGCAGGGAAGGGCAGTCTCCAGCTTAGTTGACCAGCAGTTCCAGCGCGTGCCAAGAGAGTTGCAGGACAATGTCATCAAAAAGATAAGAGAACGCAAAGGGCTGTCAGAGAACCAGTAAAGTGCTCCCAATTTCTAAACGGACAGATTTCTTTGCACTTGTTTAATTAGAGAGCGCGGCGCGAATCGGCATGAGCGAGGAAGCGAGCCGCGAGGGTTGGGATTTGAGCGGCGCGCGTTTCTCAAGGAAGATCAGGACGCGTTACTTTTTGAGCAGTGTATTGTGCTTTCTAGAGAAAACTAAATTTTCCGTCGGCAGAAGCTAGTTTTGTTGCCCAAGTTGAGCAAGCAAAAGATACTCGCGAGAGCAAGCCGCATGCCCGCGTTGTTTAAATTCCCAACGCAGTGCGAAAACTTTTATTTTTTGTTGTTTTCTGGAGAGCATGAGGAAAGAGGATTTGCTTGCTCACTTGCGCGCTCAAGGGTTCTCGAGCAAGGTGGTGCGCGCGTTCGCAAAAGTGCCTCGCGAGGAGTTTCTGCCAGAGCATCTGCGAGAGCTTGCCTATCTCGACACCGCGCTCCCTCTTGACCGCAACTCCACAATTTCCCAACCCAGCACAATTGCATTCATGCTAGAAAAGTTAGAGCTCGCTAGAAAGCAGAAAATTCTGGAAATAGGTTCTGGCTCTGGATATGTCCTTGCGCTACTTGCTGAGATAACTCGAGGAGAGATTTACGGCGTTGAAATAAATGAAATCCTAGCTAGAAAATCAGCAGAGACTTTGAAAAGGCTTGGCTACAATGCAAAGGTTGTGCATGCCAGCGGGTTTGATGGTCTTCCAAGCCACGCGCCGTTTGACAGAATTCTCGCCAGCGCAGATTTTCAGGAGATTCCGTTTCATCTCGTAAACCAACTCAAATCAAAAGGCATTGTTGTTGCTCCGGTTGGAAGTGCAATTGTCAAACTCTCACGCTTGAACGGAAAAACAAAAGTTGAGCGATATGAAGGTTTTGTTTTTGTGCCAATGGAAAAATAGCGCAGCGCTTTGAAGTGCTAGGTTTTGGTTAAGAGGGCAGTTCTCGGCGAGTGAGCGCGGGTCTCGAGCGCTTTGCGCGCGCGGCAAACTTGCTAGTTCACAAATGTCTTCGCGCATACCCCCTCCTGCCTTTGACTGCTTGGAGAGTACAATCCAGTTGAAATACGTTCCAACAACATTAATATTTTGCCGACGGCAAACTTGATTTTAGATTACCAACGCAGCCCCGCTCTGCTTGCAAAATCTTCCGCGCTCGCTCACACCCTTACACGCATCATTCACACTGCTCGCAAGATTGCAGAACTTCAAAACCCTCGACAACAGCAAACAAAAAAAGACAAAATTAGAGAAGTTTAAACAACTGTCACAGTTGCTGTTATCGTGTCGGTCTTTGCTCCAGGCGGTGCGTTGTACGGAACTGTTATGTTCAAGTCAATCCTCACTTCGTCAGCAGTGTTCACAAACTGGAAGATTGGGCAGAATTCAGTCTGAGAGGTTGTAGTGTCAATAAATGTGCCAAGCTGCAAGCCGCCTGTTCCTCCGGTTGAGTTCAAGCAAGCGTTTGCCTCGACAGCTGTCACGTTCCACTGATAACCGGGGTTTGTGCCTCCAATGAACTGAGCAGCAGTTTTGCCAACACTCAAGTTCAAGCTCACGTTAACATTCCCTATGTTTTCAATTCTTAAACCTCCTGCTGTTTGCAATGTCCAGTTACCATTTGTGACATTGTTTGTCTCGAGGGTTGTCAGCTGGGCATATGTTTGGCCAACATCAACTTGTCCCGAGCCCCAGTCAATAAAGTCAGTTGTGAAATTAACCGCGGCAGAGCTCTCCACCGTGAGGTTTGCCTCGCCCGTGTTTGAAGCAAAACCAGAAATTTTAGATGAGAGTGTTGAGACAGAAAGATAACTAACCCACGCAGAGAGCATCGAAACTACCAACGCAATGATTGCAACTATCAACAACTTTTTAGAGTCTTCCATTTTATCCTGAATTAGCGCTTGTTGGTTCGACAACGAACTTCACCTGGGCAGCGCCGCTATCGGTAACTCGCGCCGACGTGCCAGCTGACTTTGGAAGGTCAAGTGAAAAAATGCCCAAGCTAACGATTAACGAAATAATCGAAAACACAATTGCCAGCACAAGCAACGCCATCACAACCTTATGATATTTATCCATACACACCTCACTCACATTAGTGAGTAAAAGAGCTATTTAAACTTTTCTTAATTGCATTTGTATATTCCCACTCCATTGTTTGCCTATCTTTCTTACTCGAGCGCCGCTGAATTTTAAAAGCGAGCAAGTTTATTTGCTACGGACGTGAGCGCGCTTTTCTTGCCAACGCGCAACGCGAAAAAATTGTATATACGCGCAAAAACTTTTCAGTTCAAACAAAAGAAAAGCGCGACGCAACTCCTCTCTTAGCTGCGCGCTTTTGTTACGCGCGCAGAGCGAGCGCGGCCAAGCCAACACTCGCACACACCTACTCCTCGCCGCAACGCTCGCGGCGCGCGAGCGCGCTCTCAAGGATGTCAACAAGCTCTCCAATAGTGTAATCGTAATTCTCGCGCGGCTTTTCCACATCCCTCTCGTTCAGACCAAGCATGCGCAACGCATGCCAGCGCCACTCTAACGCCAGCGACTTGTCCGGTTCGTTTGCCCTTAAATCAGAGTAGATGCGCATCGACTCGCTAAGCTTCCCAGGATAACGCTCGTAAGTCTCGAGGTATGCCTCTCTCAACACCCGCAATATTTCTTCGCGCCTCATCTTACAAACAAATTAAACCTTTGCCTTTCTGTAAGCTCCTCGTAAATCCTGCGCTCGACTGCCTTGCGCGGATCTGGGATACCCTTAACTCTCTGCTTAATGTCATCAAAACTCTCAAACGGCTTCTCCTCTCTCGCCTGCAACACATCTCTAAAATTCTTCTTTCCAAAACCTGGCAATAACTCAAGCTGATGCAAACGCGTGTTTATCGCGCTAGCTCGATTGAAAAACTCAACAAACTCCTTTTCCCTTTCGCTCACCGCGTTTGAGATGAACTCTTGCAAAACCAGCTTTGCGGTTTCTGTTAGCTTCTCGCGTTTAAGCCTGCCTGCAATAAAGTAAATCTTGTCTCTCTTTTCAGGCCCAATGTAAACCCGCTCGCGCGGTTCAAGAGTCACGCCCTTGCGCGGCACGACCTCGAGCAGAACAAAAGAGTTAACTCCGATAGCTTGAGCTATTGGCAGCCTCTTCTTTTCCATCGGATAACCGTAAGGTAGGTAATCTAGTATCAATGCATACTCTTCTCTCGCTTTCATTTTCAATATTTCTTGACAATCTCAAGTATCGCATTTGCCTCTTCTTCAGACAGGTTCGCGTCTGCAGTTATCAGGTTTAGTTCTTCGCGCTCCTTTGGAAGGAAGTCAACAATCTTCACAATGTGCTCCTCTTTTAGTTTTGCGTTGTTGAGGTTCTGCAACTCTTCCTTCAGTTTGGTAGCTTGTTCGAGCGTCAACTTTGTGAAGCGCTTGAAGTAGTGCTTCAGCTCCTCTGCCTCGTCGAGCTTCTCAACTATCTCGCGCGCTTCTGCCAACGTCACAGGTTTTTTGTTCAGTATCATTTTTGCTCAATCCTCTTCAAGTGAATGGGCTCAATGCAATACTTTTTCTCTTTATTTAGGTCTTTGATGAGCAAGCAATATGCTTTGCCGCGTTTTCCGA
>RFLC01000008.1 GCA_003694055.1 Candidatus Pacearchaeota archaeon
CAGAGGTAAAGCTAAAAGAAAAGCAAGTGCAAGCAAGCTTGCAATGAGTTGTGTTCGCATCCTCTTTTGCCCAGTTTAATTGAACTTCTAACGTTAACGCGGTTTATATAGTTTTCTGTGACGTCCATCACTAGAGCGAGGCATTCAAAGTGAGATTTGGAGAATAAAAGCAAACTGAATTTCTTTCGCGCGGCGTTAGTTTGAGTTCGTTTGCCGCGCGCTTCAATCTTTCCCTAACGCTGTCGAAACGAGCGTAGGGGTTTTGCGCCAGGCGATACATTCGAATGTATATACAAACGTATATACGCAAAGTTCAGATTGAAAATAAGCCATAACAAAGCTAGATTAGAAATGCTAGTTAGGGAGTTATCTGCAAACGAAATCGATTTTTAAGTTGGCAGTTGTCTAGATTAGCTGTTCTTTTCTAGAATTTCTGCTTTGATTCCTTTCTCTTTGCATAGCTCAACAAACTTTTGCGCGTCTTCGAGTGTGCCGGCGACACCTGCGCCGTAGTGCATCGGTATCGCAAGGTCAGGGGAAAGAAGCGAGGCAACCTCTGCAGCTTCCTCGGCATTCATCACATAGGTTCCTGAAACTGGCAAGAGCGCAATGAAGAAATTGTTGTGGTGACCGTAGCCAGTTAACTTTTCCATCTCCGGAATTTTGTCTGTGTCGCCAGCATGGTATATCACAACCTCGCCGAGCTTCAGCACATAACCCATCCAGCCTTCTGACTTCGGGTGGAAATCCTTGCCAACATTGTAAGCTGGCACTGCCTCTACTTTCACCTCTCCGAACTTCAACTCATCTCCAACCTCGACAATTTGCATGTCAACATCATTCAGTTTTGTTATCTTGCTCTGCGCATCTGCCGGCACAACAACGCGAGTGCCCTCTCTCACCACTTTCTCTAAATCCTTAATGCTGCAATGGTCAAAGTGGCTGTGAGTGATTAGCACAAGGTCTGCCTTCTCCACTTCTCCCTCGAGATTGTAAGGGTCAATAATAATCACTTGTCCACCTTTTGTTCTTACCAAAAATCCTGCATGCCCGAGGAAACGCAACTCCACTCCTTTAATTTCCATAAAATCCATACATCATTTCTGCTTTTAAATTTAACTTGTTGCATAAACGTTGCACAATAAACTTTTTTCTAAGGCTCGCTCGAGCGAAGAAAAAGAAAAGTGAATTTCTTTGGCGGAGCGTTAGTTTGAGTTCGTTTGCAAGGCGCTTCAAATCGCTCTCGTGGAACTGCAAATAGTGTTGCAAGAACTTGCGCGCGACCGCGATTTTGTCGTTAATCACAAGGCATAAGTTGAAAGCAAATCTGCCTTGACAGTGCGCTTTGCGCCGCACGAAAAGCAAAGCGCGCGTCAGCTCTGCGCGCGCCGACCGAGAGGCGCGCGCTCGCCTTTTTTCTAACTCCTTCGATAAGCTGCTGCGAGTATGATGCGGAGATCGAACTCGCCGACAGCATGGGCATAGCTATGCACCTA
>RFLC01000083.1 GCA_003694055.1 Candidatus Pacearchaeota archaeon
ATTCATCGCCAAGCCAAAGTGCACTCGTCTAGCAGAGCAACTTGGTCAGCCATTTAAATCTTATCACACTCAACAGGAACCCGCACAATTGCTTCCTCGCACCATGTTACTTGGCGCGACTTTTCGTCGTAAATCCCTGCTTGAACTGTCAATGTAGCTGGCGCAGGATCTAGATATCCTGATGCAGAGGAAAAGATATTAGCTCGCGCTGTTGAGTTGTAAAAAACATTAACGCTGTGGTCAGGTGCAAGGCTTGGTATGATTGTTGCATTGTCAGGGTTTAAGTCAGAGCCGACGATAGAGCCTTGCTTTGAAATCCTCAATGCTAGCGCGCTGACATTGAAAAGCCCACGATTCTGTAAGGTAAAGCTAACATTCACCAAGGCATTTACACCCACTGCTTGAGTTGTGTAGTTGCACGCGGGGTCGTAGACGTAAATGTTCACATCCTCAGAGCAAGTTGGTATGTCTGCTGGAATTTTTGCTTTTAGGTAGGTGTAGATTATTGAGCTCATTGTAACTGCAATCACAACTAACAAAACATACGCGACAAGCAAACTTATCCCTCTCTTTCCACGCTTATGGGTGGTCATCATCCTCTCTTCCTCGCGAGTGTACAAATTCATCCTCTGATATTGCAACAAACCTCTCGTCGCCTTCCTCTTTTTTGAACACTGCTAAGAAAGGTTTCCCTGGAACAAGTGCGATGCGGTAGTTTGTACCATCAACGCTTATGCTTAGGACTTCGTCTCGCCTAGTGCGATCGAATGTATATCTCCGAGCTATTGTGCCGGTAGTGTCAGCGCAAGCCCGCCGACCTCCGAAGTTAATGCAGGTCTCCCCTATCCCAGTGGCATTGTAAACAAGCGCAACGAGGCGGGTTTCATTCCCGAACAAAACCAGCAAATCAACGCCGGGGTTAGTTGAAACATAGTAATTTGCAATTTCGGTGATGTTGCCCTCGATGGTGTTAAGCCCTTCTCCATGAACAGCTGCGCGGTCAAATACCTGCGAGCTTTCGTAGTCAATCTCTCCGCTCAAATCATAAACTCGCGTGTTCTCGCGCTCAAACCCTGCCCGCGCATAAATCGTTGCTAAAGCAGTAGCAATTCCCACTATAACCAGTGCAGCAATAAGATAAAACTGCCCTCTTTTTTGCATTTACTAACATGGAATAAGGAGTTTTTATAATTTTGCAGCCAGCTTGCAGCTAGTATAAGAGGCGGGCGAGCGCCTATAGAAACACTCGACGCTCGCCCCTTTCCTCAAAGGGTTTGCCTTCATTTTCCCAATGAGTGCTTGCGAATCCTTTTCTCTCGAAACCTTTTCGCACGCCTTAACTTCTCCTTCGCAACATATGAATACCAAAACGGCACATACAATTGGCGGGCGGAATTATCCGCCCACAAAATTTTTTCCGCGCCCATTTTCCACCTCCGAATTTAGTTGTTTAACTAAAGCGAAGGGTTATTTAATATCCTGTGAAAACTAGACCTAGGTGTTAGTTTCATAAGTTTTTTAAATGAAAAGCCGAGCTATTTTACATGCTAAAAATAGTTTATAGTCCGAGCTGGTTCTATCCTGCTGATTTGATAATTGACATTTTCAGCATGCTCATTCTCGCTCTGATTGCTTTCCTCTCGTTCAAATATTACAAGATAAGAAAAGGGAACAAAAATTATTTTTGGCTCTCGCTCTCTTTCTCTCTTCTAGCAGTTTCTTTTCTGTTTAAGTTGTTAACAAATTTCACTATCTACAGGCATGTTGAAAATACCACCACCATAGGTTTCGTCACAATCACAATCCACAGCTTTGCTAGCTCAAACCTAATCTCCTCCATTGGATTTCTCGGCTTTAGGTTTTTAATGCTCCTCGGTCTCTTTATCTTATACAGAATCTACCAAAAAAGCAGCTCGCCCTATGACACCCTCGTTATTGTTTACCTCATCGCAATAATCACGTACTTCAGCAGGGAAGAGTATTTTGTATTCCACCTAACATCCCTTATTTTCCTGAGTTTTATAACTTCAATCTACTACAAAAACTACAAAAAGAGCGGTAACACAAATTCTCAGCTATTGTTCTACAGCTTCACACTCATCTCTGTCAGCCAGCTCGCATTTATGATGATAGAGTCCTACCTCTTCTTTTACATCGTCGGAGAAATTGTGCAGCTCGCTGGCTACTTAGTTCTTCTCATCACTCTTGTAAGGATAATCAAACATGGCAAAAAGAAATAGGATTGATATAATCGAAGACATTCTAACTTCGATTAAAAACAAAGGCAGGATAAGGCCAACGCATGTTATGTACAAATCCAACCTGTCGCACAGGCAAATGAAATCATATCTTGAAGAGCTCCTTGAGAAAAATTTTATTAGGAAAGTTGAAGGCAAGAGCAACAACAACTACCTAACAATAACCGAGACAGGAATTAAGTTCCTTGAGAAGATAAGGGAGATGAAGGAATTTGAAGAGGCTTTTGGTCTTTAGGCTATGAGAGAATGCCTTTCTCGCGCGCAGTCGCAACAATTTCATCTGCAATCTCGAATTGGCTTTTGTCGGTTGTGTCTAGCACGAGGTCCGCAAGTTTCTCTTGCTCCACATAATCAAAACCGTAAATTCTTTTCCACTCTTTCCTCTCAATTTTCTCTTTTCTCTCCAACATCTCTTTCGCCTCGTCAAGAGCGATGCGCTCCCTCTCAGCCACGCGCTCAGCGCGCTTTTCAAAACTTGCCTTTAGCCAAACTTTAAACGCAGGGGTTTTTATCTTCCATATGGAAAGTTTGCCCTCAATCACATACCCTCCTCTTGAAGCAAGTTCTGTCTGCATGCGGTCAATTAGTTCATGGAATTCTTTGCTTTTTCCAAACTCGCTCTGCCAAAGTTGGTTGGCTGCTTGCGTTTCGTTGTCTTTATCTAGAGAAAACTGGGGGATTTGGATTGACATCTCCTCGCACATTTCAACAAAAGTTTTTGCGTAAGGTTGAGTTTTGTAACTGCCGTTTGCAACGCTTTTGAATAAGTTTCCTGGAGAGAAGTAATTTAGGCCTAAACGTGAAGCAAGCGCCCGCGCAACGCTAGAATTCCCGCAACCCGGCAAGCCTGAAATCACAAACACTGGTTTTGTCACGTTTCTACACGCCTATTAGATTTTAATAAATTTGTGATGCTAGTGGGCTACTCAAATTTCTTGGAAGCTTTGAGAAACATAAGTCCTGCGAAAATTTGGGTTAGTAAAAGCAATAAGTTGCCTATCATAATTATCAGAGTTGCCCCTGAAATAACATAAAGCCTGCCGGTAATTTTTGACAGCTCAACATCTTTTAACTTTTCCAACGCCAAACCCAGCAGAATGTAAGAGACAACAGAGACGACAAGGAAAAGTGTGGTTGTAAGGGTTTGGTATAATAAAAGAGCTCGGTTTTGGGAGGAGAGGTAAACTACTTGGTATGCGATTCCTCCCAGTACGAGCGCGCTTGTTATAGTGGCTAGCAAAATCACCCACGCTGAGATAAGCAATTGTTTTTGCTTAAACTTCTTTCCGAGATAAATAAATCCAGCGTAGGAAAATATAACAATTACAATTGAGAGTGCGGAGTGGAGGAGGTAAAGAGGCAAGGGATATATCTCTGTAAGCATTCTAAGAATCTTCTCTTTACTCATTAAATCAGTCAACTCATAGTTTGATAAAAATGAGGCTATAAAGTAAATTGTTGTAATCAGTGTGAGTGCAGTTCCTGCAAACATTGCAACGCCAGCATTCCGGAGGGTTTTCACTCTCTTATGTGGAAAGAAGAGTTTAAATCATTTGTGGAGGGTGATGTCAAATTTGTTCCAAGATAAAGCCAGAGGGAAGTGCGCAGGAAATCGAACAGAAGCGCATAAGTTAACTCTCAATCTCTATCCTTTTCAAAAACTCCCACTCGTTCTTTATTGTTACGCAAGAAGTATGATAATGGTCTAGAACCAAAACTCTGGTTGATGGAGGAGGTCTATATGGCCCTGGCTCTCGCAAGGGATTTTGCGCGTTGGTCGGCGACTGATAAATTGAAACTCCACTTATCAAATCCCGAAGCTTCTCAATCCCTTGCTTTGCATAATTGTATGATGGTTTGTACGAGCCTATTATAATGAACTCCTTTCTCTCGCCAGGCGCAACTTCAACCATCTCGCCGCCGTAATGTGTCCGTATTCTATCTGGCTCTTCGTAATAAACTGAAACTCTTTGCGAGTTCGCTAGGGCATCAGGGTTCGACAGCTCTAAGCAGCCAACAAGCACAGGCAGCCAGTACTTATATGTCAAAACACCATTGTTCGCTACCTCGATTCTGCCAAGCTCCGCCCGAACTTCATCAACATACTCAACTTTTATCTTTTGAGCTGGCTTGACAGAATAATTAAATTCAGTGGTTGTAGCTGTTATCACGCTCATCTCTTGCGCTGAAATCTCGTCTTTCAAACTGATGGATTTCTCAACTGGTTGCAAATAATAAAAAGTCAACAAGCCCGCTGCAATCACAACCAAGATTGAGATAAATGCTGTGTAAATAACAAGCTCTCTCCTCATTTTAGCTCTTGCTAGCTCTTGCGCGGAATTACGCGAGACAAATAGTACCCTAGGAACATGAAGATGATTGCGGAAAAGATGAGGGTGAGGAGAATTCCGAACCTTCCGAAGTGGTAAACATCTATCACAAACCCTGCGGTGAAAATGTAAAGCGCGACAGAAAGCACATAAAACACAGGGTAAATTTTCTTGTAGATTGAAAACAAGACTATTGCGACTACTGCTCCGATGAAAAATACACCGACTCCTAGCGCTTGATAAAATACCATTATCTGCCTAACCCCCTAAACACTTCTCCGAGCGCAAATGTGATAAGCACTGAAATCACCAAGAGCGCGGTTTTGATGCTGTTCGGCAGCTCAGCCACAAACTCCTTGGCGAAATACCAAACCGATGCAATTATAAAAACCACTCCAATTGTGTAAAATATGTAGTGAACTTTCATTTCTCTTGTAAGGGGTTGTTCTTTATAAAACTTTTCTTCGCTTTGAGAGAGAAGCGCGCGTTTCACTTCTGGCTCAAATAGCAGGCGGATGTTGATTATGCTAAACACAATTGTAACTGCTCCCATCAGAAAATGCGAAATGCCTGCAAGGAGAAGCACGACATTCACAGCCAATGCAAACCTCCACGCCCATTGCGTTCTTTTCCAGATGCCAATCGCTGCAACAATGCCAAAGAAAAATCCAACAACCCTTAAGAGCATTCCTAATCCAATAAGTGCGCTGTGAAAGAAAATGAGCGAAGTCAGGCTGTTGTGTGAGAAATAAAAAATCAAGTTTAAGACAGCTGCGACAACCAAGTCTGCGAACCATCCAATTATGGCAAGGAGCAGGGTTGACAACGCAACGAAATTTGTCTTTGCTTTTGTTTGCATATTCTCCTAACGCAAGAGGGATATAAAAACTTGCGGGAATGATCGTGCCCGGATTTGAACCGGGGACCTCCGCGTTATCAGCACGGCGCTCTAACCAGGCTGAGCTACACGATCAAAATTTTTACTTTACCTAGTTTTATAAAACTTACTAGCGCTCGGAAATGTTTAGCTTGCTGTGAAACTCTCTCCCGTCGAGAAAATTAACTGGGATGGAGTTGGCAACACTGAAAAGCACTGAGAGCAGAAGTTCGCGCTCCCATGCCCTTCGGAGCTGTTCTGCAGTCTTAGCTAGCGCAAGCGATTTCCAAAACTCGCGATTGAGTGAGCGCATGGCAAGCGAGCAAGAGAGAAAGGTGTAGGATTTTATGAGTAGTTTATCGACGCGCGCCGAAGGCGCGCAAAATAAAGAGGTAACAAAAAAGCAACGAACAGAAAACACAATCTTTTGGAGTTATGTGAAAGTTAAACCAAACCCTCGCGCTTCAGCATTGCAAGCTTTCTTCGAATTTCTTCCATTTCCTCACGCAAGCTAGGTTTGTGCGAGACCTTTGCCTTGCCCTTTCCCTTCTTCTTCGCAATCGGCGCTGGCGTGTGCTTTGTTTCAGGCAACTTCTTGTCAAGCTCTGCAAGCAAGTTCTCTGCCTGTTCTGCCTTTTGCTTCAGTTCCATCTTGAGCTTCACTTCTTCTGTCCTCAATTCCTTGAACCTCTGGAAACTTTCAATCAGCTTAAGAATCTCAAGCTGCGAATAAAGAAGGTTCTTCTTCCCAAAAGCGCGCTCAGTCGGAGAAACCCTCACATACTCGACACTCATCTTCTTCCCTTTTCAAAAATGCCCTCTTCAATACTCTTCAGCCGCGACTTAACATGCAAGAGGTTTTTCTCCCATGTAGCAAGCTCTTTGTCTTCTTTTGCCTTCACCTCTCTAATCCGTTTTATAAGCTCATCAATCTCATCCAACCGTTCTCGTGCTTCTTTCAAAGTTTTTTTCGCGCTGTAAAACTTGTCAATTTTAACAAAGATGTCAGAACCTTGACTTGGTTTAACGCTCAAATCAATTTCCTCTTTTTCCTCTTCAGGTTCATGCTCCATCACAAAGCTCTTTCTTTCCATCGGAATTTGCGCAGCTGTTGGAAACTCTGGGTTTGATACCTTAAACCTGCTCTGAAACTCTGTAGGAGCGGCTGGAGATTGGACATTAACTGCGCCGGCAAGAGAGTTAGAGTCAGATGGTTCACTAGCACTAAAGCTAGGCGGCTCACCAAGCTTATCTGAAGAAACAGCATCCTTTATTGCGGCCTCTGAAAACTTGTCTTCGCTAGGACCCTCTGGAAAGCTCGGAAGTTTGTTGGTTGAGTGGGTGTCAATCCCTTCCTTGTTTGGAGGGAAAAACATTGAGCCTGAACTCTCTGGCGGTGGCAAATCAGGCAACTTGTCACCTCTTTTCTTACCGAAAAACATAACTATTATTTTCTAACACCATTTATATAGTTTTATATTCATTTTGCAATGATTACATTTTAGCACAACAATGTTTGCGCAAACTCAAGTTAAGTTTGGAAAATATCGATGCAATTAGCGTCGCTTGCAGTTTGAGAAAAAGTTAAAAGTTCCAGCTGGTTCTTGTGGCAATGCCTTATGCAGTTACCCACATCTTGTTTCCAATAATCTTGCTTGCGCTTTTTAGGGACTACTACATAAAAAAGCGCGATAGGAAAAATTTTCCGTTACATTATGTTCTGCTTGCGGGGATTGGTGGCGCGCTGCCAGATATTGACATCCCAATTTCATTTGCGCTAAACATCTTTGGAGTTGAAAGTTGGCAGATTCATAAGACCTTCACACATTCGTTGCTTTTCCCCGGGATATTTGTGCTCGGATTTGTGCTGCTCAATCGCGCCTCCCCTAGCGCGCGCATCTGCAACATTACGCGCCATAAACTAAAACTCTCTCTCATTTCACTTATGTTAGGAATTGGTGCGCTCACTCATATCCTGCTCGACTCTCTTTTTTTTTTTTTTTTTTATTTTTATTATCCATTCTCAAACAAAGCTTTTGGCACGAACCTTCTCGCATTCCTTCAGCCAGAACTTCAGGATGGCGCTCTCAAACTTCTTGACGGAATTTTATTGCTTGCCTGGATTGTGTATCTTGAGTTGAAGCATCGCATTTCTGACTTTATTTAAGTTAGTAAATGAGAATTTTAGAAAAATATTGGGCGTTTAATGAAAGTGCGACAACACTCCCAGCGTTGCTCGTTTTTTATGTTTGCTCTGGCAGGAGATTTTGCGGCGCGGACGCTCGCAGGAATGAAATTTCTCTCGCAACAGCTAACTAACTTGCAGATAGCTCGGTTATCACGACAAATTATTTAAAGTGCGAGAAAGCTGAGGGGTTGTGGCAGGTGATGAAGATATCATAAGAAAACTGAATGAGTTCATACAAATAATAAAATCTCAGTTTGAAACTTACACAGGTCAGAGGCTTAGCGCGATTTACAGATACCGAGCGGTTGACGGAAGCGAGAGAGGAACGCGGGGCTACCTAAAGTGCGCGCTCCGTGCCCACGAGAGAACGATGCAGGCAAGCCGGGAAATCGGCTCGCTGGGAATTTTCGACTCAGGAGCAGGCACGCACGTTTTGTTCTTCTACAGCGATCCAAGATTGAAAAAATTCGCGAGAGTGGCGTTGAGAAAACTCTCTGAGAATGAGAAAGCAGGGCTTAGTGTAGACTTCATAGAAAAACCTCGCGTGGCAGGAATGAGCAAGCAAGAGTATGGAATGCCTCTTTCAATATCTGATTTCTCAGTTCAGTTAGAATCAGAGGAAAGCATAAGAGAAAGCGTCCGTTTTATCGACGATGTGGTTGAGGAATGTTCCCATCAACTCAACAACAGGCTGTTATGCCGTTTAGAAAGCCTGCATTTTATTCCGGGAAAAGTTCAGCAAAGGTTTTATGTTGTGTATGCAAACTCAAAAACAAAAGATGGAATTGCCAAGGAAGAGAATATCGCGAGGATAAAATTAGAGCACAGGGAAAACGAGCTAACTAGGGTGCAGGCAGAATCTTCCAACCAAGCATTTGTGCGTGCAAGCAGAAGAATGCTAATGGAGCAACGCTACGGCGTTGACAGGATAGAGGTTTATCGCACATGGAAAAACGGGTTTGCTCTCGTCGCAGAGTACCCTTCTTCTTCGGAAAATCCTTAGAGCTAGTTACGCCTAAGCATTAACCTGCGCCAGCTTGCTCTCCTCTTTTCTCGTCAAGAACTCTGGATTGAACTTCAGTTTGTAAAGTTTGATTCCTTTTTCAATGTCTTTCCATGCGTCTTTTTTATCAAGTATCTCCAGAATCCTGCACTCTTTTCCTTGCAGCTGCTTGTATGTTTCAAAAAAGTGTTTGAGCTCGGCGAGGATGTGTGTTGGCACATCTTTAATGCTCTCCAGCTCTTTAAAACGGGGGTCGCACTCATACACTCCGACTATTTTGTCGTCGCGCTCGCCGCTGTCAACCATCCTTATAACCCCAATCACTCTAACTCTTGCAAGCGTAAACGGATAAACCGGCCGATTAGTTAAAACAATTATGTCGAGAGGGTCGCCGTCTTCCCACAATGTCTGCGGAATAAATCCGTAGTCACCGGGATAGTGAACTGCGCTGTACAAAAACCTGTCAAGTTTCAGCAGACCTGTTTTCTTGTCAAGCTCGTACTTTTGTTTTGAGTCCTTTGGTATCTCAATTATGACATTAACTTCTCTTGGTGCATTTTCTCCAACCTCAACAGCATGCCAAGGATTTTCCATCGCACACCTCACCACGCCTCGCGTTAGTGCAAATGAAAAATTGCGTTTTTAAATTTAGCGGAGCAATTGGGATTGTTGATTTTTTTCATAGCTAATCGTTCGAACAGACGCGGCTTCGCCGCGCCGCGATTCAACGAACTTCCGCGATTCTTCTCAAAAGTATCGCTTGGAGAGAGCAGACTTGCTAAAACAAAAGAGAAACACTTAAATACGCTCGCTCGAGAGCGTTTAGATGAGCAACAGGCTTTACTTGTTCAATGCCTCGAGAAAGTTGAGAAGAGAGGTGATTAGCAAAGCACTCGAACCCATTTGCCAAGTTAAAGAGTTGGATGTGAGAGAAGTTGAGGATTGCAGAGATATCATAGAGCCGTTTGTTGAAGCTGCTTTCAATCCTGCAAGAGGGCAAGCGCATGGGCAAAAGGTCTTGGATAGTTTGCACAGCACAAGGGTTTTTGGTCAGGAGTTGGGAGACGACGGAAAATTAATCATCATTGACAGAGATCTTTATTCTGATTATGCAACCAATTGGTGCTTCGGAGGGTTTTGCCCTGTTAGCAACAGCTTGGGGTATATATTGCTATCCACAGCAAGAATCAGCGACGAAACTCTAGGCGAGCACATTGTGCGGCACGAGCTAGGGCACATGTTTGGAGCGCCGAGCGAGGGAAGAACAAACACCGTTGATATATTGGGATTGCACTGCTCAAATAATCTCTGCACAATGCAACAACAACTAAGCGTCCCTGAGGCGTTGCGATACGCGCACAGGATAAAAAGCGCAGGCATCTTTCCTTTCTGCGAGCAATGCGTCGAGGACATGCGACGCTATCGCCCTCCAGAGAGAGTTTAAATGCGCGCTGAATTGATTAGAAACTTTTAAAAACGGTGTGCTTCAGTTATACTCATGGGTTTGTTAAATGCTAGAAAATTGATGAAGAAGAGGAAGCAGTTCAAGTGGGCTGACAAGAAGTATAACGCGAAAATGAAGCGGTTGAAAGAGAAGTCAGACCCGCTTGGAAGAGCTTGGCAAGCGCGAGGAATAGTTATTGAAAAGTTCCAGAAGGAGGCTGCACAGCCAAACTCTGCGATGAGAAAGTGTTGCAAGGTCCAGCTCATAAAGAACGGCATTAAAGTTGGGGCGTTCATTCCGGGCAACCTCGCGCAGAAGTTTGTCGACGAGCACGACGAGGTTGTGATTGAGCGCATCGGCGGAAAGCAGGGCCGCTCGAAAGGAGACATTCGCGGAATCAGGTTTCAAGTCATCAAAGTTAATGACCAACCGCTCCACTTGCTAGTTAAAGGAAAAATAGAGAAAGGTAGGAGATGATGGCAGAAAAATTTGATTTTAAATTGTTCGGAGTTTACGACACCTCTGGAGTTGAGTTTCCTGATCCTGCGCTGAAGCCTTACATAAACCTGCAGCCGAAACTCCTTGTTAAAAGCCGCGGAAGAAACATCGCAAGGCTTGGAAGAGCGAAAACAAACATTTTGGAAAGATTGGCGAATCGCATCGCAACACCGGGGCATGTGGGAAAGAAGCACAAGATAATGACCTCATGGGCGACAGGAAAATACTCGAAAAATATGAAAACAGTTCTTGAAGCGTTGAGAATAATCGAGGAAAAAACGCAAAAAAATCCTGTGCAGGTCTTGGTTAACGCAATAACAACTGCCTCTCCTCGCGATGAGATTACAGTGATTGAGCATGCCGGAGCGCGCTATCCGCAAGCAGTTGACACGAGCCCCCAGCGGAGGGTTGACCTTGCTATTCGCTGGCTTGTCCAAGGCGCTTATCAAAAGTGTTTTGGAAAGAAGAAAAAAATGTCGCAATCGCTTGCTGAAGAGATAATTAAAGCGAGTGAAGGGAACATGGAAAGCTATGCGATGCAGAAGAAAAACGAGTCAGAAAAGCAGGCAGACTCTGCAAGATAATTCTGATAGCAGATGAGTTTGTCTAGCTAACGGAAGATGTTTTTTAGGAAGTGTTTCAGGGCATTTCCTTTATCTTTGGCAAACGAACCTTCGCGCACGATTTCAAATCCTTTCATTCGCGCGTTTGCCTCTGCTTTGCTCACCTCAACTCTCCGCACTTGCGCTAAACCGGGGTTTGAGCGTATAAAAGCGAGGAGAGCGTCCAACTTCTCTCTCTCAGCGCACGCGTGCAAAAGCACAGAGCCGTCGGAGAGGTTCATCACAAACCCGCGAATGCCTGCGCGCTCTGCAAACCTCTTAACATTGTAGCGAAAGTTCACCCCTTGCACTCTTCCGAAAACTCTTACCAAAACGCACTCTTGTTCGTCTTTATTTTCCTTGCGCATTTTCAATTGCTCTCCACAACTCTCGCTTAAACTTTTGCAAGTTGCTCGCGTTTATGCGCGCCCCAACTGCATCCCTGTGACCTCCGCCAGTGCCCTCGACCTTTTTCAAAACCTTTGCTAGCAAGTCACGAACGTTGCTGCCGCGAAGAGAGAGGTTTGCAACATCTCCTTTTCTGTATGCAACAACAATGTACTTGCCAGGGTAGTGGTAAGATAGTTCGTTAGCGAGGTCTGCGCTTATGCTTAAGTTCCCAGCATAAACAAAGAAAACCATTCTCTCGTCGGCAAAACTCTTCGCACGCCGCAAAAGTTCGTCGTACTTTCTCTTCACAAAGTTGTAGCGCTTTCTGAAATAGTAATTCGTCGGCAATTCGCTCAGCACATCTCGAGGCGAGGAGCAGGTTATGAGAAAGTTTTGCAGTTTGATAACGTTAGTTACAGAGTCCTTCAGCCCAAACCCTAGTGCTTGGGTTATGCGTCCGATTTCAGTTGTGTAAAGCGCCTCGAAAGGCAAGGTTATCTTTTTGCTTGACCAAAACTCTGGATAGCGCTGCGCAAACTCGTCGATAAAGTCAGGCAGGAAATGGTCGCCGATGCAACCGATGACTGCTAACCATACTTCGCTTTTATTGTTAACAACTTTGTATGCCCAGTAAGTGACTGGTTCAAAGCTCTTTGGGGTGCCAAAGACAGGGTTGTAAACGAAAACATTGTCGTAACGCTGCACAACTTCTGATGGATAGATTGTGTGCAACCCTCCTCGCTTTGAGTCGTACGATAGGTCGTGGTGGTCAATCCACACCAAAGGCACGCCGAGTTTTGAAATCTCGTCGAGGAACTCAGTTGAAATTATTGGTTTGTCAAGAACGAAAACATAATCTGCGTTGAGCTCTGTCACCTTGCGCGCGTAACTTGCGTTTAAGTCAGGAAAGCTTCGCACAGCAACGCCTTTCCCTCGTCCAATCATCCTCCTCAACAGCACGAAACTGCAAAGCCCGTCAACATCATTGTCGTAATAGAAAAGCGGATTTTGCGCGCGAGCAAGATGCTCACGCACCTCATTCAAATCCTTTTCTGAGAGCATTGATTAACATGCCTTTGAGCTTATTTAAAAGTTAGCGTGGGCAAGGGGAGAGTGTTGAGTTGCTTTCCAAACAAGGGTTTAAGTTGGCAACTCCCGCGCTTCAAACAAACGCAAGGCGCAAGGTTGTGCTATGCGCCTCTGCGAGAAAATTCTTGCGTTTAGTTGAGGAGCGCGCGAACTCAGGAACTCGCGCGCAGCGCAAAACTTGCGGAGTGCTAGCTTTTCATAAATCTTCAAAAAGTTCGTGAGGGAGTTGCAGGCAAAGCGTGCTCAGAAAACCGCGCAACTTGCGCGGACTTCACAGATTAAGTTCTTCCAGCGCACCATTCTCCGCAGAGGGCAAAACGCGCAGACAGCTCAATTTGCGATGAAGCTAGAAAGCGATATTTCAGTCAAGTGGGATGTGCGACATTGAAAATGGTGTGTTAGAAAGGTCTGGGAGTATCAGCGTGCAAATTCATCCGCTAGCTGGCTCAATCAGGAGTATCTTCGCTCGTAGAAACTCTCTTTTAACATCTCTCTGTTTAACTCTTCCTTTTTCATCGGCAGGAGGAAGAACCTTCTTACAAATGGCCGGGGAGATTGCTTGCCAAGCATTGCGTGCGTTAGCCGGTTTATTTCGCGCGCGAGGTGAGAGTTTGGCGCGTAAATCGGGGCTGGCATGTGCTGCAGAGCTGCATTGTAAGCGTGTTTGTCATCTTTTATGCGAGCCATCACTGGCAAGCCAGAAACATACTCAATGTTATCCAAAGATAGCTCAAAGTGGTTGCCTCGAAGTTTGTTGAGAATCACTCCTGCGATGTTCATGCCTCTGTCGCGCGCAAGGCGCGCTGCTTTTAGCGACGAAACAAGCGTCTGAATGTCTGGTGTTGTGACAACAAACAAATGGTCTGATGAAAGTATCGCAGAAAGCACTTCTTCGTTCATGCTTGGCGAGGAATCAATAACAACAAAGTCGTACTTTTGTTTCAATCTCTTAACTTTCTCTTTGAGTTTGAGATAGTTCAAGGGTTTGTTGTGGAAATAGTTTCCAGGTATGACATCAACGCCGTACTTGTGATGCACAACATCTTCTATCTTCGCTTTCCTTTCAAGAACGTCGTGAATTGTGCCTTTTGGCTCGATTATTCCAAAGTGGAATCCGAGGTTTGGAGCAGAGTAATTTGCATCTACGACAGCAACCTTTTTGTTGTGGTGAAGCGCGAGGTCTGTTGCAAGCGCGCTGGCAAGCGTGGTCTTGCCCACACCCCCTTTTATAGAAACTAAGCCAATCGACACACCCATGCTAGAGTAAGGCTTGTCAAGTTTAAAAAGGTTAGGGTTGGTTGTGGGATTTAGATGAAAGCGTTGAGTAAACTCTTAGCAAGCGCGCAACCCTCTCTCTGCCACGCATTGAGTTGTATATACATATGTATATACAGAATTTAGTTGTTATGGAAGTGGCATTTATTCGATATTGCTGCTCGCAAAAACCCTTCTCCAAAGATGCGCAAATTTTTATAATAAACTAGCTTTTTAGTTAGATGTTGAAAAAAAGGGCTTATGAGTTTGGGTTTGCTTCGTTGTTTGCGATTATCGTTGGGGCTTTCATAATTTTGCTCGCGATTATTGTGGCAGTTAAACTCACGAACCAGAGCAAAAGCACAACCAACACATTGCAAGGTTATCAGCTCGGAATCCTCACCACGCCAATTGAAACAAATTTGGAAGAGTCGAAAATTGCAACAATCGAGGTGCCGCGCCCAACCTCGCTGTTCAACATCTGCACTCCGCCAGATCAAGCTTACTCAAATCTTTACTTTGGAAAGCAAGAATTGAATGCGCGCGTTAAAATAGATATTGGGCAAGAAAGCAGGGAGTCAAGCGGAGTAAGCTCGACTTTTCTGAACAAGTACTTTTTCTCATCGCAGCGTCTAGACGCGAACCAGATTTATTACGTTCTCTCAAAGCGCGTTGAGATGCCTTTCAAAGTGGCAAACGTGCTAATCATGTGGAGCGACATTGACAACTACTGCGTTAGCGATCCTGCAAATTTGCCAAGCTACCTAAAGAGCGAAATGGCTGACATCGGATTGGACTCTTTTGGATTTGATTTCAATGGCTGCGATAACGCAGGGGAAACAACTAAAAGAGTTTGTTTTGATTGCGGCGCAGGAATTTCAGACGATTGCGATGTTGTTGTGTGCTTGTCAAATCAATGGGTAAAAAAACTGGACGCCAACGATAGAGAGCGAACGATCTACTATCCTCTTTCAACCAATCCCGACGATAAATTCGTGTTCCTTTATGGCGCAATTTTCTCAGACCCTGATGTGTATGTCTGCCAGATTAAACGCCTTGCTGCGCGGGCGAAAGAGCTCGCGCAACTCTACCGATTGAAATCTAACGAGCTTGAGTTCAAGGGATGCCGCTCGCAGCCTCTCAAAAACGCGCTGCCGGCATACATCTCATTCACCGATAGAATAATAACCGCAGATCCTCTAACCAGCAGTTTAATTGAACAATGGACAGACGAAGCAACGAGGCTTGAAAATGAAAATGCTGCAACTTGCAAGATATTCTAGAGCACAGATAAAAATTCAGCAGATGGCTTTTGTGTTAGTCTTTACCATGATTTTCTTCGGCATAGTTGCAGTGATTTACACCTCTGTTAGCTTGTCTAATTTGCGCGAGCAAGTTGCAGAGCTGCGCGAGAGGCAGGCGTTGGAGCGCGCGAGACAGCTCACTGGAGTTCCTGAGTTTGCATTCACGCCAATAAGTTGCAGTTCTTGCATTGACTTTGACAAAGCACTTGCCTTAAAACAAGTGAGAACCTACCAAGATTTTTGGAACATAAAGTTCTTGCGCTTGGAAGTTGTTTACCCAACGCCAATTGACAAAGACAAAGAATGCTCGCTTTCTGTTCTCCCTCCGAACTGCGGTTATGTTGATATCATCCCCTCGCCAAGCGGAAATATAAAAACCAAAACTGCGTTTGTTGACCTTGTATTCTGGGACAAGAATAAAGGCGCTTATGTAAAAGTGCTTGGCAGGGTTCACATCTCTGCGTTTGATGTTGAAAGATGAAAGCTAGACAACAAAAAAGGAGAGAAGGGAGAGATAGTGAGAACGCTTTGATATTTGGTGATAGTGTGAGAAAGTGTAAAACTCTGGGCGTTGCAAAGCGCGCGCAAGAGGAGATGGTCGGGTTTATGCTAGTGATACTTTTAGTTGCAATCATCTTCCTAATCTTCTTGGGGCTAGCTTCAATGAGGTCGAAGTCAAATGTGAGGGAGAGTGCAGAGGTGTCGCAATTTCTCGACGCGCTCATGGAGCTCACAACTGATTGCAGGATAACCTCTTTCTCAGGGTCAGTCAATCCGTACAAGACAGTTGAGGAGCTTATCAGGGATTACGACCGAGACCTGACTTGCGAGAACGGGGAAAAGGCAAGGGATGTTTTGACGCGCACAATACAGGAGGCAATTGAAACCTCGTGGGTTTTTTCTCCTGAGAGTTTGTACCAGGGCTACACTTTTGAGGTTGACCAAACAACTGGGTCTGGAGCTAGCTCAACGCAGGAAAGGATAGTGGAGCTGACCTGGCAGGGCAACGCTTTCTCGTGCACGCATGCAATCGGAGACACAAAATCAGTTTTCTCTGCAAGCTCAACAATCAAGGCAAGGTTAATTTTATGCTTAAGCAGGAGCGAGTGATTTTTTGTTAGTAGCGCGGAGCTTTGCTTGTTCAGTTCCAACACGTACGTCCGAGACATAACTTGCATTTTTCAGAAAGAAAAGACGGGCGTTTTCCGACGGGAAGTTCTGAATTGCACCGCGCGGGGCTGTGAGCTTGCCAGCGCGGTCGCTCTCCATAAGTTTCCGTCAACAAATCGCCGCGCGAGTATAGCCAGGCACTTCAACGCAAGCTTTACTATAACATGTTTTTAGATAAACGCACTCATCACCTAGAACTAAGGGCAATTAGCGCTGCGTGCAAGGGGATTAACTAATCTTCACAAACTTTCCGTTCTTCACTTGGTAAACGTCATAATTCCCAGACACGTCGCCGTTCTCGTCGAAAACAATCCTGCCGGACGCTCCGTCAAAAGACATTGTCGCGAGAGCATTCTTTATTTCTTCTCCTGTCGTCGCGCCTTGCTTGATTGCATTGGCTAGTGCCATGAACGCGTCGTATGCCTGCGCTGCGAACGGACCCGGCTCTGTTCCGTAAACTTCCTTGTGCCTTTGAGCGAACTGCTCGCTTCCTGAGCTGACAGATGTTACAATAAGCCCTTCAGCTGCGTCGCCTGCTTCTAGAATGTCGTCGCTCTTCAATCCCTCTGAACCGAACACAGCTGCGTCAATGCCAAGCTCTTTTATCTGCTGCAGCGCTGCAACCGCAGAATCAGGGGAGTTGCTTATAATGTAAATTGCGTCAGGGTTCTTTGCTTTTATTTTCGTGAGCTGCCCTCGCAGGTCCACCTCGCCGCGCTGGAACGCCTCGCTTGCCACCACCTCTCCCTTGAAGTTGTCCTTCAAAACTTTGTCAAACCCAACTCCGTACTCTTCGTTGGAGTAAAGGATAGCAAGCCTCCTGTAACCTCGGTTGTAAACTAGGTCTGCTCCGAATGCTCCTTGAAGCGCGTCGCTTGGCACTGTTCTGAAGATGTACTCTCCTGCGTTCGTGATGTCAGGGCTTGTAGATGATGCTGATATCATCACAACCTTGTTTCGTTCTGCAATCGGTGCTGCTGCAAGTGTCGCGCCTGAGCAAACCTCCCCGACAACAGCTGAAACCCTGTCAACTGAGATTAGCTTTGTTATTGCGTTCACTGCTTCCTTGCCATCGCATTTTGAGTCCTCGACAACAAGCTCGACATCCAAACCAGAATCGCGCTTCGCCAACTCAACTCCCTTAAGAATGCTCTCCCCATAGCTTGCCGCATCTCCGCTCAACGGACCCATGAAACCAATCTTCACAACCTTTCCTGTGTTCACAGAAACGACATTGCCAGTGAGTGCGACATAACCATAAGTAATCACAAGAAGTGCAACTGCGATTATGCCAACCCAGACCCAAACCACCTTCTCGTTCGCCATTTTGCAACAATAACAAACTTATATTTAAAATTTTCTGTAGTGCGGGGCTCTGTTGAAAATCTCTATTGTGCCAATCTTAAATTGTGCGCTATCGCCTTACAATAAATCTCTGCCTTCACGCTCGCAATACTTTTCCCAGAAACAGCCCCCCATACTTTCGTTTCAAACTTCCAAACCCACTTTCAATTAACGAGCGTTGATGATACTCCTTGGGAGAGTAATTTTTCATTTGCTTCC
>RFLC01000084.1 GCA_003694055.1 Candidatus Pacearchaeota archaeon
TTTTGCTATCGTCGTTGTCTTGCCAGTCCCGTTAATTCCAAAAAACAAAATCACAAACACATTCCCGCTCTCAACCTTCTTGCGAATCCTCTCCTCAATTGGCTCAGGCTCTATAAGCACTTCCTCCAACGCCTTCCGCAGTGCGTTTGCAATCTCCTCTTCTACCTTTGCGCGAGGATAGCGTTTCCCGACCAACTCACTCGCAATCGTTTCTTTCAACTTATCAACCACTGCAAGCGCAACATTATTCTCCAACAGCGCAAACTCCAATTCCTCAAACATCTCATCAAACTCCTCTCTCTTAAGTTCAGAACTCTGCAACTTCCTAGCAAGCTTAGAAAAGAACCCTCCGGTTTCACGCTCCTCCTCGCCACCCAGAGCCTCTCCAGCCACTTCTTCCTCTGCCTCTTCCTCCCCCTTTGCGCCAACCTCAAATCTCTCTTTACTCTCCTCAACCTCCCTTTCCGCTTCCTCCTTCCTCGCCTCAGGCTCCTCAACTCTCTTCCTTTCCCCTCTCTTAACCTTCTCTTTCTTTTCCCTAGCCTTCTTTCCCTTCTCCGCCCTCTTTGCAACCTTCTTAACCTCTTGCTTCTCTTCCTTGCCTTCCCCCTCTGTTTTCTTCGCCTTCCTAAACCAACCGCTCAACTTTTCCCTAAGCTTTCCGAACATCACCCAAAGAAGTCGCACGCTTTAAAGAACTTTTGCCTAACCTAACTTTCCAAACATCAACAAATTCTCTCAAGGCAATGAAAAGCACAAGGTTTGTTTTAACAACTCCCAATCACAACATGAAAATTGTATATACACACGTATATACACAAACACTCGCTTCCTTGTTGCTGAGCTTGCACTCGCGCCGCGATTGCAGCAAACTCAAACCTCTCTGCCAACGCAACGCGCAAGCAACTCAACGCAATTGCCCGCAAACCGAACACTGCAAACCCATCCAAACAACTAAACAAAACGCTAAAGAATCAAACTGAGCATGTACCAGTTGGACACGGTCAAGGAAAGCGAAAGCACGACTGCAACAATCGAAGGTGCCGCTTCTCTGATTGTGTCATGCTTCAAATGAAAACCAAGCGCGCCGAGCGAGATAACTAACAAAACCAAAGCACCGAGGATTATCAAAAACTTCTGGAAAAACGAAAGCGCCAGCAGAGCCACGCCGAGCAACTCAAAAACTCCTATCCAGCGCACCTGAGTGCGAGTCAGACCATAACGCCTGAAAAAACCCCTATCCAGAGACCTGAACACATTCCTTGGCTCGCCAAAAAGCTTCACACTCCCTGCAAATCCGAACATCACTGCCAGCAAGAACACTGCAAGCTCCTGAAACCCCATTGTCCTAGTACGAAAATGTATTTTATAAAATTATCCTTCCGCGCAACAAATTTATCGAAAGTCTTAAATAGGCGGCATGACAGGTGCTCTAATGGGACGAATACGCTCAGCACTCATCAAAAGATTGGCGCGGCAGCTGTACGAGAAGGGCGACGGATTTAACGAAGATTTTGAGAACAACAAAAAACTTTTAAAAGAAGTCTTTCAATACAAAAAACTAAGGAACAAAGTCGCGGGTGCAATAGTTGCGCTGGCGCGACAAGCTAAAAACAACTGAAAGGAGTGAAGATGGAACAAGGAACAGAACAAACAGCTGCAAACCAGCAAACAGCTCAGGAAACGCAAGCAAAACAAGAAGAGAACAAAGCCGAGGACAACGTTGTTTTCGTCGGAACAAAGCCTCTTGTGAACTACATCCGAGGAGTGATTGCCCAGTTCTCGAAGTGGAACAAGCCGGAAGTAGTTATCAAGGCAAGAGGCAAGTTTATCTCCAAGGCAGTGGACGTTGCCGAAGTGGCGCGCAGGTCGCTTGAAGGCAAAGGCGTCAGCATCAAGGAGATAAAAATAGCGACCGAAAGCTTCGAGTCCGACGGCAAGCAAACAAACATCTCAACAATCGACATCGTCCTGGGCAAGTAATCCAGCAACTTACACTTTCTTTTACTTCTCTTTTTTATTTTTTCTTGCAACTGCCACAATTGAAACGCTCTTGCGCCTGTCAAACCCCTTCCCGCTAATATCTAGAAACTCAACAACCTCAAAACCGCTTCCCTCAAGCAACTATTTCAGCTCGCCAGCAGTATAAATTCTCATCTCCCACGAATCAACAAAAACCTCTGGCTTGCCCAATCCTTTCTGAACATAAGTGCGCTGATTTATCCTCATCACCCCCTGCTCTTGTTCAACTTGTTCTTATTAAAACGCAGATACCTCGTCCCTTGAACTTACTTGCAAACGTCGGTAAACTCGTGCGAAATGAAGTTTCTCTCAATAAACTCAAAATTGAAAATGTCAAAAATATACACTCTCTGCTCTCAAGTTTCGCGCCACATTACAAAGCGCTTTCCTGAACTCAGCTTTAGACAAATGCCCAATCGCATTGAAGATAGATATCACTGCATCAAACTTTCCAAGATAGGATGAACGCATGTCAGCTTGCCTAAACCTTATTGTGTCGCACTTCTTTTGCGCAATAGCTATCATCTCCTTGCACAAGTCAGAAGCGCAAACCTAGTACCCTCTCTTTCCGAGGTAAATTGCCTGGGTTCCGGTTCCGCAAGCAATATCCAATACCGCTTTTGCTCTGTATTTTCTGAGCAGTTTGTCAAGAACCCGATTGAACGACTTAACTGCAGGGCTTGACTCTAAAATATCATAGTGCTTTGCTTGCGCAGAATAATCGTATGGCTTCATTCACAAAACAAATGAACTCGCTTTATAACATTTCCCCTGCATAGCTAAACCGATTAGAAATCAAAAGCTCCCAGTCCTAGCTCGCACTGCTGCCTGTGGCCCTCGACAAACTCTTCCAATCTCTCAGCGCTTAGGCGCCCGGCATAACTCTCGCGCGCAGTGCGCTCAACCAAGTCGCAGATCTGACCTCGCAAATCAGGGTTCAAACGAGAAGCCTCTTGCAAACACCACAAGTCATGACCACAAATCCCAACAATTGCGTCGTAATCTCCAACCGCATCGCTCAAAGCCTCGCGATAAAATTCATGCAAGCTCGGTTCCTGCTGCTCGCCCTGTTGCATTGGCAAGCTCGCGAACGGGCAACCTCCGCCAAGGTAGGACGCGCACGCAACTGCTCCAACTGCCAACAACCCTCTGACTTTTGCCATGAGAATTGCTCCATAAGAGAGTTTATAAATTTTGCTAATTCTAGGGGAAAACATTTCCGCCCAACTTAAAAGGCTCCTCCGGAAAAAGCAAAAAAAGTTAAACTAGCGCAAAGATAAGTTTCAATGGTCCAAGTAACGCGCAAGACCTCAATCTCTCTCTGCATGATTGTGAGGAATGAGGAGAAAAA
>RFLC01000085.1 GCA_003694055.1 Candidatus Pacearchaeota archaeon
AAGCGGTAAGCAAGCGCGAGCGCTGTTCGCTCTCCGCCTGACAAGAACTCGTAAGGCATCTCAGTCTCACCCTTCAAGATTATCGGAGTGAAACTCTCGTCTATTTGTATATCAAAATCATTCTCTGGGATTAGGATGAAAAACCACTTGCGGAAAATCTCTGAAAAGCCCTGGCGCAGTTTGAACATCAAGTTTGTTTCAATAAGCTCAACAAGCGAAAGAAAGCTCGTCGACAACCAGTGCGAGAACTCGTTGTACTTCTCAATCTTCTTCGCTATTTCTTCCTTCTCTTTAATCCTCGACTTTAAACGCTCAACCTCTCTCTCAGAAAGTGCAATTTCTTTGTTAATCTCGGCAAGCTCTATCTCAATGCGCTTCTCTGAACGCATCACTTCCTCGAGTTCAGCGCGTTTTCTCTTGAACTCCTCGTCGAAAACATCAAACTCCCTGAGCTTGTTGGAGAGATTGTTTAGGTAACTTTGGAGAGAGGATATGTCTTTAACAAGCATCTTCCTTCCGTCCTCAAGATTTGAAAGACGCGCGCGTGCCTTTGAGAAATACTCGCTCTTTGACTTAAGCAACTCCATCCCAAGTTTCTTTTCTTCCAACGCAGACAACCGCGCTTTTAACTCCTGCTCCTGCGCGATAACTTTCTCTATCTCTTCTTTCATTTGCGAGAGTTTTTTCTTTGCCTCTGATAGTTTTTTCTCGCTCTCTAGCAAGATGTTGTGTTTGTGCCTTTCAGAAACGCTCTGCAAACACGTCGGGCATATGTCGATTTTGAATATCCTATCGCGCTTTTGAGTTGTCTCTGCAAGTTCGCGCTCTAAAGATGCAATTGTTGCGGAAATGGAAACGCGCTTGTTCCGGCATTCTTCAATCAGCTTTGCCGCGTGCTCAAGCTCTTCGCGCAACTGCGCGTAGCTCGCCTCATCAAAATGCGTTTTCTCCTCGGCAAGAGTTGAATTGAGCTCCTTAATCTCTTTCTCAAGCGACTTCAAATTAGCTTGTTTGTTCTCAATCAGGATTGATGTGCGCTCAAGACCCTTCTCAAGTTCAAGCTTCTCTTTTATCTTCTCCTCGAGCCGCGAGAGTTCAAGTTCAAGCTCCCTTCTCAAACTAGTTCGCTCTGCCAACTCTGCCTTTTTTTCCTTTAGAGCTCTTTCCAACGCAGCGATTGAATCAACGCGAGTCTTTAATTCCTCTTTCTCTCTTTCAAGTTCTGCGATAGCGCTCTGCATCGCGCGCACCCTGGAGCGCAGTTCGCTCACAACCGCTCCAATGTTTGCCTTGATAATCTTGTGCTTCTCCATCCCAAAGATGTGCCTAATCACTCCCAACCTTGTCTCTGCATCTTCGAGAATTATTTGTTTCATATGCTCTTGCGGAGTGTAAACGGTGAACCTATAAAGCAGGTTGTTCTTTTTAACAAACTCTGATGGATAGCCGAGGAGGTTTATCACGCGCGATTTTATTTCTGTCAGCGACGATTCAATTTTCTCGCCGTCAATCGTTATCGCCGCATACTCGTTGCTCACACCTTTTGACTGCCTGCGAAGTCTTCGCTCGATTAGCACAACTTGCCCGTTTGTTTCCAACTCAAGCTCTACCTCGCCAACATCAGCGTCGTTGCGGAGGAGAGAGCTGCCTTTTTGACCTGGTTGCAAGCCAAACAAAGCATATTCTAACGCGAGCAAAATTGAGGTTTTGCCTGCGCCGACCTCGCCAGCGAGCAAGAGCGAACCCTCGGGAAAGTGTATCTCTTCCTCGCGATACGAACGTATGTTTCTCAACTTCAATCTTTTAAATCTCATTTTCAATCACCCTTTCAACTTCTCCAAGCAAGCGATTCTCAAAAGTCGCGTTGGTTTCTCCTTCCTGTTTTTCTATTTTTAGCGCGCTCATCAGCGGCGCAATGAGGTGGTTGAACCTTGACTCGTTTTTAGCTTTGAACTTTTCTATTATTTCTGCTTCAATATTCTCTGAGCTAGTGGAAGCGATTTTAATCTCAGGCTCTTGCATGTGAAGTTTTGCTGTGTTCTTCAGGAAGCTGAACGCTCCTCGTTTCTTAACATTCTCCTCGATTTTGCTGAAGTCTATGTCAGAGGTTTTTCCTCGTTCGAGCGTTCCGTAAACCCTCAACACCACAATCTTATCGTTAAGGTCATACGCCTCGAGCACTTCTAGAATTTTTTCTGTTGCTGTTAGGGCGTCTGTTACTTCTAGCGTGACTGGGACAACTTCTTTGAGCACAATCTCGTGGCGTCGGGCGCGGCCGCTGTCAAAAATGTAGAACGAGCCGCCGCGCAGCTCTTCAAGCTCTGGCAAGCTGTTCGGGAAAATTGGCCCGGAGTAAACGCGATTGTCGCGCTCATACCTAATGTGCAAGTGCGCAAGGGCTATGTAGTCAGCTTTCGGGAGTTTTTTCTCGTCGACAGCTTTCACTGGCAGGTTTCCTACTGCATCTCTCAAAGTTGTGTGGAGCATGAGAATTTTGAACAAGCCAGGAGAGTCATCCAATACTATGCGCTCGACATCCTCTACTTCAAGACCTGACTTCTTTCCTGGGTAGCCGTAAATTGCTGCGTTTTTGTAAACTGTTGGGCGCAAAACTATCTTTCCTTCCCGCTCGTCGAACAATCCAACATTCTTGCAAAACCCTGCTTTCTCTAGCACGTCGAGGAATGTTTTTCCAGAGACAGAGTAGTCGTGGCTGCCGGCAATTAAAAACACAGGTATGTTTGCCTCTTTTACTTTCTTGAACAACCTGAAGGTTTGCTTTAATGTTTCGATTGGAGGGTAGGCAGAGTCAAACAAGTCTCCGGCAATTAAGATGAATTCAACTTTTTCGCTCATCGCGCGTTTTATCGCGTACTCAAAACTCTTGAAGTTAAGCTCTCGCAATTCAGGCAAGCGCCAACCGCCAAGATGGCAGTCTCCAATGTGCGCGAATTTCATAGAATTTAGCTATAAGCAGGTTATATAAAAATTTAGGTTGTGCTGTTTTGTCGACGGCAAATTTTTTGTGTAGCGCGAGGTCTAGAGGCGCTCAGCTCGCTGCGCTGCAATTGCCTACCAGCAGTGTGATGCGCTTTCGCGCTAAATTGCAGGAGTTGAGTAAGCAGAGTTGCGCGCGTTCGTTCGGCGGCGCGCGCCAATTTATTCAACAACTCTTGCGCTTTTGATGGTGGCAAATTTTTTATGTCGCGCGGGGCTGGAG
>RFLC01000086.1 GCA_003694055.1 Candidatus Pacearchaeota archaeon
AGATAAATCTTCGTAGATAAAACAGAGCGCGGGTGTTAATTTTGATGTGGCATTTTGAGTGGCGCGCAAACGCGACGCGTGTGCGCGGAGTGTTTCGAAAGCAGAGCAGAGCGTGTTGGTGAGTGCTTGCATAAGAGCGCGCTTAAGGCGTTGCGCGACATAAAAAATTTTTGAGCTGAACGCGCATTACTTTTGCGTGAGCTAGATTGCGTTGTTGAGATAAAACTAAATTTGTCGCCGGCAAAATAGATGCCTGTTGAAGAAATTGATGCGCGTAAGAGCTAGAGCACGCGCGACGCTGCTTATGGAAGCCTCGCGCTTTAGCGCCGTAAGGATGTCGCGTTGTCTCGCACGCGTTTGAGTTGGTTTCTATCGTTATTAACTATTAGCTTGCCTTTAGCGTCGCGTGCTGTTACTCTACACTGAATTGCTACATTGAAGTTGGGTGAGATGCTTGTCGCAGGTTTGTTATCGGGTTTAGAAGCGCATTATTTCCTAACCAAAGTATCTTTTTATTGTTCTCTCTGCTAGAAATGATCTGCCTGCTCTTCCAAATCCGACAAGTGCGTTGTAAACTCCAAAAAAGTAAACAACACCTTCTGAAAGTCCTTTGAGTTCTAGTTTGTCTTCTAAATAGAACAATCCTAACGCGAGCGCTAGATTGGCAGCTGACTTCCACTTTTCATAATTGATTGCTGAACGATAAGCGCGTTCGAAAGTTTGTGCAAGGCTTGAGCGCGCCTGCCTTTTCAGCAGCTTTGGCATGCTGTACAATAGCCCTTCTCTCTCGATTATGCTTTTCATGTCAGCTAGCACGTTCATCACCTCTTCACTTTCCTCTCCAATTGGAGAAAATCTGTATGTGGGAATGATTCCGAAAAGCGGAGGCAGCGGAATCTCTTCTTCCAAAGGGCTTGGTTTTTCTCTCATTGAGTTTTATTTGTTGAGGTGTTTTTAAGGTTTATTGGTTTTTATTGATTTTCGCTTAACTGGATTTTCTGTATTTTAACAGAGCGTTTTGAATGCGTTTTGGTAAAAGCGCGCGCGAGTTTTTCTAGAGGTTTGCGGGTTTTCCGGGCGTGCGCGTTTTTGGTGTGAAATTTTCGGGTGGTTAGGCGGCGCGCTCGCACAGCTTCGCGCGCGTTCTCTGAAAAAGCCGCGCGCCGCTCCATGTCCAGCGAAAGCCAAACAGCGCGCTTCCTTGTTCATATCGACTCGCGCCGCGCACAGAAAAAACTCGCGCAAGCGGGAACGCAAGTGATAGCACAGCGCGAGTTTGCCGTCGCAAATTCGCTTGTTCGCTTGGCTTACAAAGCTTTGCATGAGTTGTAGAGGTAAGGGTTAGCGGGATAGATGCGAGGATGAAA
>RFLC01000087.1 GCA_003694055.1 Candidatus Pacearchaeota archaeon
ATTAGTTGAGTTTGCAAAAGTAACATTAGTGACATTCAAAGTAGAGTTAACAATCGTGACATTTGTCACGTTAATTGTGAAGGTTGCGTTTCCAACAGAAATGTTAGTTCCGTTCCCCGTGCTTGCGTTGCTCTCATTCAGTTGGCTTAACTCCTCAAGCGTTATCTCCTTTTCCGCTTTTGCCAGCTCCTCGTCGTTGTAAACCAGCTTTATCGTTAGCTTTCCTTCCTCTGACTTAAGCCCAAGCTTTTCCAACGGAATGTTGAGCTTAAAGCTCTCTTCAGTCAGGTAGTCCTTGCCAAACCCTTGCTCTTTCTCCTCGTAGTTTGTTGTCACAACCAACTTTTGCTCTTGTATTGCCAGCTCTACAACGCTATCCTCCAGCTCCTTGCCGTCAGCAGTTTTCACACTCCCATGAACAAGCTCAGCAGTTTCATCGCTCCCAAGCTCATATTCAAACTTCTCCCCTTTCTTTACTTTCCCTTTTATCGTGTAGCCTTGCTCTTGAACAACTGCTCCTGTGATTGATGGTGCTGGCGGCTCGCTCTCATCGCTCGCGCCGCTTTCTTCGCTCGCGCTTCCTGAACTTTCTTGATTGTTGTCGTTTGATGTCGACTCACTTGCGCCGCTTTCTGTGCTAGAGTCACTTGAACTTCCTCCACTCTCACTTCCGCTGTTTTGCTCGTCGCTTGTTTCGCTCTCTCCAGCACTCGCGCTTGTTTGCGAACTCTCTGATGCTGCACTTTCTTGAGAAGTGTCCTGAGTTGCGCTCTCCTCGCTTGCTTGTTCCTGGTTTGCGCTTGCCTCGCTAGCGCCGCCAGAGCTTGACTCACTCGCTTGTTCTTGGCCGTTAGTTTGTCCGCTAGCACTTTCGCTTGAAGTGGCTTGCCCACTCTCTTCAGCTCCTGACTGGGAACTGCTTTGATTCCCGCCATCCCCTTCTCGACCTTCTTGACCCTCAACTTGCGAACTCTCGCTTTCATTCCCTTCTTCCTGCTTGCCTTGCGAACTCTCGCTAGCTGTTTCGTTGCTTGTTTCGTTTGCTTGCGTTGCCTCGCTCGTTTCATTGGTTTCATTGCTCTCTCCTGCCTTGCTCTCTTGAGCTTGCTCTCCTCCCGTCCCTCCTGCCCCACCCTCAGCGCTTGTTTTGTAAACCCTCACCTCAAACTCAACCTCAGGATAAACTGCCTTCTCCCCAACCAAACCAAACCCTTCTCCTGAGCCAGACAAAGAGGTGCCTTCAACATAAAACTCGCCCTCTGTTTTCCCTTGCTCAACCAAATCGCTCAACGAGAACTCTTGGGTTTGCCCTGCAAACTCAGCAACTAACTTCGCATCTGCCGGCACCAACTCTCCTGCTTTCAACTGCAAGACAAAGTTCCCTGCTAGCGTCTCGCCGCTCCGGGCTGGCTCAATCTCAACAATTGCGCGAGCTGTAGGAGAAC
>RFLC01000088.1 GCA_003694055.1 Candidatus Pacearchaeota archaeon
ATATTCAGCTGTATTGTTTCTTCTGTCGCGTTTGTAATAATAATTGTATATAAAGGATTTTTGTTGCGGAATTCTTTCTGTTCTCTCTCGTCAGCAAAGCGGTCTGCACGCAGAGGGTTAAGCGCAAAGAAGAAATCCATTAAGTCTTCTTGTTTAATGTCTTGTTTTTCTTCCCGCAGGGAAAGAGTCCAGAGCTCAGATCCCTCCTCTGATTTTCCTTTTTTGGAAAGCGTAAATGTTCCTGAGGGGAAAGAGAAGGATATTGATGATATCTCTGACGGTGAAAGAGAAACCAGCGAAAGATCGTACCACAGAGATGGGTTTGCCGGAACAAGGAAGCCTACGTTTTTTTCAAGCTCCCATACAGTGTCTTCTCCGGCAAAGCGGATATATTGTCCGGAGAATCGTGTTGTCCTTTTTCCGAGCAGGATTTTTAGTGCCGGTTCTTTTCCTTTCGTGAAGAAGGAAACTGCGGTTGCGTTTTGTTCGTCTGTTTGGAACTGGGCATGAAGCTTGGGGTTGCGCGCCACAGGGCCATTTGTTTGGAGTTTATCCATTTCATCCCATATATTTTGCACCTTTTTTTTGTCTGCCAGCTTGCCGTCTATCTCCCATTCATTTTCTCGTCGGATTAGAGTTGCCGAGTCTTGGGAGTCCGTTATTTCAATGCGCGACACTGAGTCATATTCAGGAAGGGAGAGAGTGTGCGTTGTGTCTTTAGTATTTTTGTCCCCGAGCATTTTTGTGGCAACAACGGCAGCAAGCGCGAAAGCAATGGCAAGAAGCAGGAGAAATGTTTTTTTTGACATACGCACGCGAGTTATGATTCATTCCACACCCTGCGCGCATTCCGCCGCCGTCTCCATAGGACAACAATGCCGATAAGCGCAACAAGAGCGGGAATTCCATACACGTTTACCAATTGGATAATTCGTTTTTCTGATTCTGATTCTGCGCGCAGTGGAGCAGGAGCGCGCACTTTTGAGCGAATGG
The DNA here is from genome assembly GCA_003694055.1 of Candidatus Pacearchaeota archaeon. Lineage (GTDB taxonomy): Archaea > Nanobdellota > Nanobdellia > Pacearchaeales > GW2011-AR1 > UBA73. The sequence continues at coordinate 994 of RFLC01000088.1, forward strand.
CCATGAGATCTTCTTCTTGTGAGAGCCAGTCCACAGCATTTACACCAAAGG
>RFLC01000089.1 GCA_003694055.1 Candidatus Pacearchaeota archaeon
CAGTTGGCCAGCTCTACCTCGGTGGACCCAACGACAAGTTCAGCATTTTTGTCAAGACAAACAAATGGCGCTCGAAGTTAAGGGTTAGGAAGCAAGAGGAGTTTGAAAAACTTGTCAGAGACATCGGCGGAAAAAGTTTGGGCGAGATAATGGACGCGGTCTTCGACGGGGTTTTGAGGACTTATGCCAAGCGCAAAAGGCCTTTTGTTCGCGTTGAGTTGGATGGAAAAACTGAGAGAGAGGTGGGAGCGCTGCTCCAGCTTTTGATGTGTGAGATTATGATGCTCGGCAAGTTGATGGGCGTGAATCCGTTTGATCAGCCAAATGTCGAGGAATATAAAGAAGAGGTCAGGAAACTGCTTGCAAATTGATGAGAGTGTTGATGTTCGGATGGGAGTTCCCGCCGTACAACAGCGGTGGACTCGGGACAGCATGCAAAGGCTTAGCTAAAGCGCTCGCAAAAAAAGGTGCGAAAATTTTCTTTGTGATGCCGAGGAAAGTTGATGTGGATGCTGACTACCTCGAGTTTATCTTTGCTGACAAAAGCAAGCATTTTGTCGTCAACTCACTCCTCACTCCCTACTCGAGCGTCCAAAGCTATGCAGAGCGATACATCGAGGAGAAAACATCAAACTCGCTTTACGGGCAGGATTTGTTTGAGGAGATAGAGCGCTATGCAAGGGTTGCTGAGAGCATCGCGAGCTCGGTGGATTTTGATGTGATTCACGCGCACGATTGGATGACATTCAAAGCTGCGTGCAGAGCAAAAAAGGTGAGCAAGAAAAAGCTTGTTGTGCATGTCCACGCAACAGAGTTTGACAGAACAGGTGGGAACGGATTTAACGCAAAGGTTTACGAGATAGAAAAGCAAGGTCTTGAGGAAGCTGACAAAGTAATTGCAGTAAGCAACTACACGAAAAGAAAAATCATCGAGGTCTACGGAATTCCTGAGGAGAAGATTTGCGTTGCGCACAACGGCGTTGAGTTCGAGAACGTCTGCTTAGAGCGCGCGCACAAACTGAAAGAGAAAAACAAAATTGTTCTTTTCGTCGGCAGGTTGACTTTGCAAAAAGGTCCTGACTACTTCATCTACGCTGCAAAAAAAGTGCTCGAACTTAAGCCAAACACGATTTTTCTCGTCGCTGGAAGCGGAGACATGGAGTGCTTTTTGATAAACAAAGTTGCTGAGATGGGCATTGCTGACAGAGTTCTCTTCACCGGTTTTCTCCGCGGCAGAGAGTTAAGCAGAGCTTATGCAATGGCTGATGTTTATGTGATGCCGTCGGTGTCAGAACCTTTTGGCATCTCGCCTCTCGAAGCCCTGACGCACCAAACTCCTGTTCTAATATCAAAACAATCTGGCGTGTCAGAGGTTTTAAGGCATTGCTTGAAAGCTGATTTTTGGGATATTGATGAGATTGCAAACAAAATCATCGCCATGCTTTCATTTCCAGAGCTTGGGGATTGCATGCTTGAGAACTCGCAAGAAGAGCTCCCCAAAATAACTTGGGAGAAAACAGCTGAGAAGTGCATGGAGGTTTATTCGTCTCTAAAATGGTGAGTGTGTGCTTTTATTTCCAGGTGCATCAGCCGTTCAGGGTTCGGAAGTACAGAGTGTTCGACATCGGCTCTCCAAACTACTTCAGCTACGAGGGAGAGAGCAACTTAAACAACAAGTTAGTTTTGGAAAAGGTTGCGAGGAAGTGCTACATTCCTGCGAACAAACTTCTCTTAAAACTTCTTCGCAAGCATGAGAAGTTTAAGGTTTCGTTTTCGCTTTCTGGGGTTGTGATTGAGCAATTTGAGAGATTTTTTCCAGAGGTCTTGGATAGTTTCAAAGAGCTAGTGAAGACAGGGAAGGTTGAGTTGCTTGGAGAAACCTATTACCACTCGCTTGCATTCCTCAAGTCCCGACGAGAATTTGTTAGGCAGGTGAAAAAACACGAGCGCAAACTCTGGCAGGTTTTCAAGATAAAGCCGCAGGTGTTCAGAAACACAGAGTTGATTTACAACAACGAGCTGGCAAGGGTTGCAGGAGAGCTTGGTTACAGCGGAGTGCTTGCAGAAGGGCACGAGAAAATTCTCGGCTGGCGCTCCCCGAATTTTGTTTACTCGCCAGCAGGAGCAAAGAGGATAAAGCTGCTCTTGAAAAATTACAAGTTAAGCGATGACATTGCGTTCAGGTTTTCAGAGCGCTCGTGGAGCGAGTGGCCATTAACTGCTAGCAAGTTCTCAGCTTGGGTAAGCGCGCTGAACGGAAATGCAGACACAGTTAACTTGTTCATGGATTACGAAACTTTCGGGGAGCACCAATGGCAGTCCACTGGCATTTTTGAATTCCTAGAGAGCTTGCCGAAGGAATTGCTTAAACATCCTGACAATGATTTCAAAACTCCGTCGGAAGTTATTGCCAGCTATCCTGCGCGCGACACAATTGACGCGCCTTATTTCATTTCATGGGCTGACATTGAGCGCGACCTGAGCGCATGGCTAGGGAACAAAATGCAACTCGCTGCGCTAAACTCGCTCTACTCTCTCGAGCAAGATGTCATGCAAACCCGCGATGAAGCTTTAATTGACTCCTGGGCAAAACTGCAAACCTCAGACCACTTTTACTACATGTGCACAAAATGGTTTTCCGACGGAGATGTGCACAAATACTTCAATCCTTACGAAAGCCCATACGACGCCTTCATTAATTTCATGAACGTGCTCAACGACCTGAAAGCGCGCATCGACGATAAATTAAAAAGGAGGAAACTTTTGAATGATAATAAACATTTATAAAGAACAACTTCGTTGTGGTAAAGGAGGTGTTAATGAAAAAGATACAGCCTAGCGAGTATTTTTATTGTTGCGACGGGAGCGTGTTTAAGAATGTTGAGGAGCTGGCGCGAGGCGTAAAAAAACTTTCTGTTGAGTGTTTTGCTACGCATGTAAGCAAGGACAAGAATGATTTTGCGAATTGGGTTGAGGGAGTTTTTGGAGAGAAGAAGCTTGCGAAAGCATTGCGCAAAGCAAAAACTAAGAAGGAAACTGAAAAAGTGCTTGCTCAATGGCTGAAGCACCAGCGAGAGCTTGAAAGGCTGAAAGAGTACGAGCAGATTTTGCGCGCTAGGAAAGTGTCGTCGGGAAATAGCGAGAAGAAGTTTATGCTAGCTAAAATAAAAGCAATGTTTAGTTGATGGAAAAGCAAGGCAAATCAGTCGGAGTTGTTGCAGTGAAAGGTGGAGTAGGCAAAACTACCGTAGGGATAAACCTAGCGAGCGCGCTCGCGCGCGAGTTTGGAAAACAAGTTGTGCTAGTTGACGCGAACTTCACCACGCCTCATGTCGCGCTTTCTCTCGGACTGGTTGAGCCGCAGCTCTCTCTCCACGACGTGCTGGAAGGAAACTACTCAGTATTCCAGGCACTGCACTACCACAAGGACGGAAGGTTTTACATACTCCCCGGAAAGCTAAACGCTCGCACGGACAAACACCACAAGCTAAAGAGAGAGGTTGACAAGCTGAGAAAGCACTTTGATTTTATCGTGATTGATTCCTCGCCTAGCGCGAATGATGAAATGCTTTCTGCAATCTCTGCTTCCGATGAACTTGTTGTTGTAACAACTCCCGACTACCCAACTTTTAGCTCTACTTTGCAAGCAGTTAAACTTGCTCAAGAGAAAAAGGTTCCTATCGCAGGCATTGTGTTGAACTCTGTGCTTGGGAAGAGGTTTGAAATCTCTCCGCGCGAGATTGAGCAAGCGTTGGGAGTGTGCGTTCTGGGAGAAGTGCCTCGCGACAATAAAGTTATCGAAGCTGTTTACCATGGTTTGCCGGTTATCGTGCACTCTCCTCGACGCAAAGTTTCAAGGCAGTACAAAAAACTTGGAGCTAAACTGCTCGGGCAAGAAAACTACGACGCCGGATTTTTAGACAGGCTAAACAAATTCATTGCACGGCTTAGGAATGTGCGTTGAAAGGAGGTCAAATGGCAAGACTGACAAAAAAGTTGGCTAAGCAATTCTTGTCCAATTGCGCGCCTGAGCATTGTTTCTGGTGCCGCGACGGAAGGATTCTATGCAATCTGCGCGAGCTCGCAGAGGCGTTGGAGAGCATGTCTGGAGAGACTTTCAGCTATCACGCGAATAAAGAGAAGAACGACTTTGCGAAATGGGTGGAAGATATTTTCCACGACAGCGCGCTTGCAAGTGAGTTGCGAAGGGCGCGCAAAGCGAGCGGCGCGGCTAGGAGAGTGAAGGCAAGAATTGCAGAGCTTGAAAAGCTGGCTAAATGACCCGCTTCTTTGTTCTCGGGAATGGCAACATTCTCGTCGGGTTAGACGGGTTCAATCGCATCCGCGATTTTTACTACCCCTACGTCGGGCAGGAAAATCACGTCAATGGAAACAAGCACAAAATTGGCATCTGGATAGATGGAAAGTTCAGCTGGCTTGACTCTGGAGAGTGGCGTTTGAAGAGAGCTTACAAGAAAGACACGCTTGTGAGCGAGTTCAGGGCAACGCACAAACACCTGCAGGTTGAGCTGCGCATGAGCGATGCTGTGCATCACAAAAAAAATTTGTTTTTGAGAGAGGTGATAGTGCGCAACCTCTCAAACGAAAAACGCACAGCGAGGATTTTTTTCAACCAGCACTTTCACATTTCCGAGGCGAACATCGGCGACACGGTTTATTTCTCCCCTCAGTTGAACGCGATAATAAACTACAAGGGAAAAAGGTACTTTCTCATCTCTGGCTTGTGCGAAGGCAAGGGATTTAGCGAGTACGCTTGCGGAGTGGCTGATTTTGCAGGACTTGAGGGAACGTATGTCGACGCTGAGGATGGAAAGTTAAGCAAAAACCCAATTGAGCACGGAACAGTTGACTCGACGATTGGTTTTGAATGTGAGCTGGAACCGAGAGGTGCGCAAAGGGTTGAGTACTGGATTGCCGTCGGGCAGAAGTTCCGAGAGGTTAAAGAGCTGCACGAGTTTGTTATGGAAAATGGTTTGACGAATTTGATTAAAGAGACAGAGGTGCACTGGAGGAAGTGGGTGAACAAAGAGCGTTTGTTTTTTTGTAATCTTGGGAAGCAAATTGCCGAGCTGTTTAAGCGTTCGGTGTTGATAGTGCGCGCACACACTGACAATCGCGGAGCGATAATTGCGGCGAGCGATAGCGATATGTTGTATTTCAAAAAAGACAGCTATGCTTACATGTGGCCGCGCGACGGCGCACTGGTTGCTCGCTCACTCGACAGAGTTGGGCATCACACAATGACGCGGCGCTTCTTCGAATTTTGCGCGCGAGTGGCAAGCGAGGACGGCTACTTGCTCCACAAATACAGGCCAGACTGCTCATTCGGGAGCTCGTGGCATCCTTGGATAGTTGGAAACAAACCAATACTTCCAATCCAGGAAGATGAAACCGCGCTCCTTCTCGACGCAATTTGGAAGCACTACTCTCGCTACAAAGACAAGGAGTTTGCGCGTGAGATGTACGAGAGTTTTGTTAAGAAAGCGGCAGACTTTATGTGCAAGTTTCGCGAGAAAAAGACAGGTTTGCCGAAGCCAACTTATGATTTGTGGGAGGAAAAGCTCGGCGTGCACACTTTCACTTGCGCAACTGTCTACGCAGGATTGCAAGCGGCGAGCAAACTAGCTAAGGAGTTTGGGAAGGCGAGCGCGAGCGCGCGATACAAGAAAGTTGCAGAGGAAGTGAGGCGCGCAACCATCAAGCATCTTTACTCACCCGAGGACAAGGTTTTCGTCAAAGGCCTTGTTTGCAATTTAAGCGAGGGAATGAAATTAAAGCTCGACAAAACTACTGATGCAAGCACGTTTTACGGCTTGTTTGAATACAAGCTCCTGCCGTTGTCTGACGCGCGACTGACTCGCACGATCGAGCTCGCGAAGCACAAACTTCACTGCCACTCTGCTGTCGGCGGACTCTCGCGTTATGAGAATGACGCGTACTACAGAAAACGCTCTGACTCTGTCGGCAACCCTTGGTTTATTTCTAGTTTGTGGCTGGCAGAGTACTACATTGCTAAAGCAAACAGCGCTGAGGAGTTGAAGCCAGCTGAACAGATTTTTGAGTGGGTGGCTAGGTATGCGCTTGAGACAGGAGTTTTGTCAGAGCAGATTGACCCAGATACAGGAGAGCCGCTTTCTGTAGCTCCTCTAACTTGGAGTCATGCAGGATTTGTTATTGCTGTTGTAAAATACCTTGAGAAGCTTGAGAGCTTGGGAATGTGCAAAATAAAGTAGCTCTGTTAAACTGCTATCGCTGCAAATCTATTAACTAAGTTGTTTGGGCCTCTGGCGGGAATTTCATGCGGCTTGCCCGGCTTTGCGCGCTGCCGCTGCTTTGAGTTGCGCACGCGGCGCGAGTTTTCTAAAGCAGGACGCGCGAGAAAAACTTTGCAATAGGGAGAGAAATGTATATACAAACGTATATACGCAGTCAAGCAAAAGGCGCGCAGGGGTTTTGTTCTGGGAGAACCAGCACTTAAAGTGCTTGCTAAAAAAGCAAGGTCAAAAAACTTTAAAACGCCGACTTGCTAGAGTTTGCATGGAAGAACTTGTGAAACCTGAGAAGGTAGTTGAAATTGAGAAGAAGTGGCAGGAGGAGTTTGAGAAAGCAGAGATTGACCGGGCGAGCGAGGAGGGTGGAGGAAAGAAATTGTATGTTCTGGAGATGTTCCCTTATCCGTCGGGAAGCACGCTGCACATGGGCCACGCGTTCAACTATGTTATCGGCGACATTTATGCAAGGTTCAAACGCATGCAAGGTTTTAATGTTCTCCACCCGGCAGGTTTTGACTCGTTTGGACTGCCTGCAGAGAATGCCGCGATAAAAGAAAAAGCTCACCCTCGCGAATTCATCGAGCGCGCAATTCCAAATTACCTCTCATTTTACAAAAAGTTTGGCTTTTCATACGACTACTCTCGCTTGCTAAAAACTTCTGATGTTGACTACTACCGTTGGAACCAGTACCTGTTTTTGAAGATGTACGAACGCGGCTTGGTGTACAGGAAAAAAGCGAGCGTGAACTGGTGCCCGGATTGTAAGACCGTGCTAGCTAACGAGCAAGTGCACAACGGAAAGTGCTGGAGGCACACAAACACCGACGTGGAAGTGAAGCAACTCGAACAATGGTTTGTGCGCACAACTGCCTATGCTGAGGAGTTATTGAAAGAGGTTGAAAAACTCGATTGGCCTGAGAGGATTAAAGCAATGCAGGTCAATTGGATTGGACGCTCAGAAGGCGCGAGTATTTTGTTCGAAATTCCTTGGGAGCCAGAGACAAATTTTGTTTTGCTGCACGGCTACACCGGCTCGCCAGACAAGAATTTCTTCCCGTGGTTGAAGAGCGAACTTGAGAAACGAGGTTACAAAGTGAGCGTGCCTGCGCTCCCAAACCCAGACGCACCGAACATAGAGGAGCAAATCAAATTCGTTCTAGAAACTTGCGAGTTTAACGAGCACACAATTGTGCTTGGCCACAGCCTCGGCGCAACGATTGCATTGAAAGTTGTGGAAGCGCTTGACAAACCTGTAAAGAAGCTAATCCTTGCCGCAGGAACAATCAAGCCAGAGAGGGTTGAGGAAAAGCCATATGGCAGGACATTTTCATGGGAGTATGATTTTGAGAAGATAAAGAAGAATGTTAAGTTTGGGATTGTGTATTTGAGAGATTTGACAGACACGATTGTTGACAGCAAGCAGTTTTCGTTTGCGCGCGACTTTTTCGGAGCAGAGGTTGTGGAGTTTGAGGCAAAGGAAGAGCACTTGCGCGGCGAGAAGGAGCCAGAGGTGTTGAAGCAGTGCGCTAACTTTTGGGAAGTGTTCACAACGCGCGCCGACACTTTGTTTGGCGTGACATTTATGGTTGTTGCTGCGCAACACCCGCGTTTGCAAGAGCTTGTGAGAGAAGAGCAAAAGCGAGAGGTCGAGCAATTCTTGCAAAAAGTGCGCTCCACTTCTGAAAAGGATTTAGAAAGCTTGGAAAAAGAAGGCGCCTTCACCGGAAGCTATGCATTGCATCCGATAACTGGCGAGCGCATTCCTGTCTGGACAGGAAACTTTGTCTTGCCAGATTACGGCTCAGGAATGGTGATGGCAGTTCCCGCGCACGACGAGCGCGACTTTGAATTCGCGAAAAAATACAAAATTCCGATAAAGGAGGTTGTGAAACCCAAGGGGGAGTTTGATGCAAGCAAAGGGGCTTACACTGGCGCAGGAGTTTTAATTAACTCGGGCGAGTTCGACGGAATGGAGAGCGAGAGAGCAAGAGAGGAGATAACTAGATTTTTGGAAAGCAAGGGGCTTGGCAAGAAAGCTGTGAA
>RFLC01000090.1 GCA_003694055.1 Candidatus Pacearchaeota archaeon
CCAATCTTCTGCATGAATGTTGTGCAAACTCTGAGCCAACTCAAACTCTCAACTCAGCGTACTGCGCAACAACCTATCAACTGCTCTTTTCTGCTTTTTTATCTTTGCTGTCCTTTTTCTCTTTTCCTTCTGACTTCTCTTTCTTTGACTTTTCTTTCGCTTCTTGCGCAGACAAACGCGCCTCAATCTCCTCGCGCTTCTTGTTCTCGTAATAGTTAATTGCAAAGTAAACTGCCACAACCACGACAATTATTCCTAGAATCACCCACAACCATAGCAGCGACCTTGTTCCAGCCCCGCCAGCTTGCGTTTCTCCTTGCCCGCCGCCACTTGCTCCTGCAGTTTCATTCCCTCCTGTCTCGTTCCCCGCAGTTTGGTTGCTCTCGTTCCCTGGCACAACCTCTAGCTCAATCTTCTCGTGCAGATAGCTAATCGTAAGGTTTGCTTTTGAGGAGCTGATTGACTCCAGCTTGACCTTCAAATCATAATAATCATCTCCGCTAACCTCAAATTTCTTGCTTTGCTTTATCTTCAATGTCGCGTTTTGCGGCTCGCTTGAAACCTCTATCTTAACCTCATTCTTGCTTGTGTCAATGTCATGCACCCCAACATAGTGCGTCTCTCCGTCGACTTTGAGCTTCACTCGTTGCTTCTCAGCAAGCGCGATGTTCTCAGTTTTCTTCTCCTTTAAGTCCTCGCTGTTGCGCAAGAATGTCGTTGACCACGGACCTGTTGTAGCGCCTGTTGACGAGCTGCTTGAAGATGATGAACCTGAAGAGCTGCTTGAACTGCTGCTAGAACTTCCTGCTGCTGTAATGACCTGTCCGTTCACTTCTGGCGCGGTGCCAGAGAAGTGCGGCAGCCTTACCCAAACAAGATTCGAGCTTGTGTTCACATAGCAAGGATAGGTTGCATTGAACCATGTTTGGTTGTCCTTCCTGCAGAGCGTTCCTGACATCAACACCTGCCACTCGTCAGCATGGGCTGAGTACTTGCTGAAGTTTCCTGCTAATGCCGAGGCATTTGTGCCGTTTGCTGTCACATTCCAGATTACATTCCAGTTGTCGTCGTAAAAGAGCGTTACATTAACATAAATGTCTGCGCTTTCGTTCAAGCCGGTAGTGGTGTTGCTCCCCTCGGTGTAAGGCATCGCAACAATGACATAGTCGTAAATCCTAGGTCCTGTTGAGCCAAACCTCATTGCCGTCTCAAATGTGTTGCTTGTGCTGCTCTCGCTTGCGCTTGAGTCAAAGAGCGCAGTTGGCGGGCCGCTCGCGAGCAAGTCGACATTCACATAATGCACCATTATCCCTGTGCTGAACTTGCCCATTCTAAAGCTCATCTTCCCTCCACCAATAATCACAGAGAACGGATCAAACTCTGAGAAGTTCTGCCCTTGCGCGTTTCCTGCAAGCACGCACGCGCTTGGCACCTCTGGCTTGTCGCAGGTTGAGTTTGACTTGTAAAGCGCAATGCTTAAATCAGTTAGCGCGGCGCCATCTGGGTCGCGCATCTCAAACGGCTCTATCGTGATGTTAATTTCCCCGCTTTGCAGCTCGCTTTGCGTAAAGCTCTTTGAAATTGGCGCAAACTCCCCAGAACTAACAAAGATGTTCATCTCCTTTATCCCAGCACTCACATTTAAAATTGGCAGGCTTATGCTGTCGTTCTCGTTCTGCTGCACATCTGCCATCCATGTGAACTCCCTTGCATTCACCGGGCTTGTGCTGTAGTCAACAGTTGCCTCGACATGTATGAAAACATCTCCTAGGGCTCCTCCAGTGCTATTGATGAAGTTGAAATTAACCTTCTTCACCGGCACAATATGGTTCGGGCTTCCTGGACCAGCAGTGCTTTCCATTGAGATTCTGTTGTCATGACCAAGCTGGCCAAAGGTTGTTATGTTCATGTTAATTGTTTGCCCGTTTTGAGTTGCGTAATCAAAACTCACGTTCGCGATTCCGCCTCTATAGAGCGAGCCATTTTTCGCGCTTGCTAGCAATAACATTTCTGAGTTTTCGACAGTTGCAGGCAGAGACATGTTGAAGAAGCCAGTAGCAGTGTCAAATATGTCTGAGTTGTTCTCGAAGAACGAGCTTAGGTTGTACGGCAAGACTCCAAACTGCGAGTGCACCATATCTCCTGGCTCGAGCAAGAATGGCACAACAGTGAAGTTCTCCCAGTTGCCTACTGGCTGGCCTGATGAGTTAACAATGTATCCTTGCAAACGCACATGACCCATTGTTATGTTGAATTGCTTGTTTAGCGTTGAAGTGGTTGCGTTGTAGTTTGAAATGCCGTTGTCAAAGCTGTAGCTTGAGGTTGAGCTGAAGTTGTTCCAGTTGAAACTCACAGGCATGCTCTCTTGCGGGAAAATCATTATTGAATAAGCGCGGTCTTTCGGCACATATGCAACAAGCTCGCTCACTCCGCTGTTTCCACCTTGCTCGCTCGCTGCAAAGCTGTCGATAATAGGATAACCCAACAGCTGGTCCTTGACTTGGTAGTTGAAATTCACCCTATCACCGCTTGCATTAACAGCAGTGATGTTCAACGTGCCAGCCTCTTTCAAGAAGAAGTTTACTGGCGCGATTCGCTGAAGTTCTTCTTTCGGCAGAACAGGAAGTTTTTGCCCGATGTATTGCACATATCCGTAAGTTGAGTTCCTCTGCCATATTGAAATCTTGAATAGCCATTGGAACATTTGGACTTGCTGGTTATCTGGGAGTTGAATTTCAAACCAACCAGAGGCGTTGGAAGTTGTTGTGAAGCTGTCTATTGAGTTAGAAAATCCTCCTGGGCTTGCCATATCATGCACGCTTACAATTATCTGAGAGTTGTTCAGCGGAATGCCCTCTACGTTCATGACTGTGCCGTTAAATGTCCATGTGCTCGGGCTTAGGTAGTAGGTTCGTAACTCTGTCACGTTGACGTTGCCGCCAACATCTCTCGCGCTTGCGTTGATGTGGTATGTTCCTTCGCTCAAACCAGAGAAGTTGCCGTAAAAGCTAGAGCTTCCGAGAGAGCTTGTCTGATTGATTAAGTCAAAGCTTGAGTTGTAGAGGTAAACACTGATGTTCAAATCTGACACTGGCCCGTTGTCAACCACGCTCACATTGAACACTATGTAGTCTTGCAAAAGAATTGAGCCGTTTGCTTCCGTCGGCGAAACAAAGTCAGTTTGCGATGGAGGCGTAGTGTCATTGACAAGCAAAGTTAGGTTTGTGTAAGTTGTGCCGCTTGCGTTTGTCGTGGCGATAGTTAAGTTGTACTCCCCTGGAACACTAGCGCTAATGTTGAACCAGAAGTAGTTAAGTGAGAGGTTCATCACCAATCCGCTTGAGTTCTGCCAGCTTAGCAAGTTGGTTGTGTTTGTGAACGCGTGCGGACCAGCGTCAGTGCCTTGGGTTTGCGCGATGAATGCAATTCCGCTTGAGCCCTGCCAGCTCACATTCACTTCAGTTATGTTCGCGCTCGCACTTGGGTCAGTGTTGTTCACGCTGATGTTAATCAAGGTTGAAACATCTTCGTTAATGTTAATGCTTGTGCTCCCGTCGTTATACTTGACAACATGCGCAGCAAACACGAAACCAAGCAGCGCAACCAGCGCTAGAATCGCAACCCCGACAAACACCCACCTCTTTTTAATATGCATGCAAAATTTACGCCGAGCTTATTTATAAGGTTTACGTTTTCGTTTGCGTTTTCGGTTCTCTAGCGCTCTCTAAGAATTATCCTCGCTTTCCCTATCTTTTCCAAAACAAACCGCGCGCGAGCGCGTTTGCGCGTTTTTCTCATACGCCATTTTACAGAGAATTTTTTGACAACGAACCATGGTGAACTACCACTCGTTAAAGCGCGCGCTCTAGCTGAGTAAAAGAAAAAGTTAACTCCAGTTCTCTTTTCACACGCAACAATGC
>RFLC01000091.1 GCA_003694055.1 Candidatus Pacearchaeota archaeon
GGAATTGAGTATGGAATGATGGGTGCGATAAACGAGGGCATGTACGCGATAAAGAAATACTCCAGAAAGTTTGGAACAGATTTGAAAGAAGTTGCGAAGGTTTATGCTCATGGAAGCATTATTGAGTCAAGACTAATGTCGTGGCTTTACGAGTCGTTTAAAGAAGAGGGCTATCTCGACGAGATTGCATGCGAAGTGCCAAAGGGCGAGACTGAAGAGGAAATGAAAGCGCTGACAAAGATGGCAAGGATGAAAGTTCTTGAAGCTGCGATAAAAATGCGCGAGCAGTCGCGCACAGGAACGGTGTGCGGAGATTTCATTTCTGCGATGAGGAACAAGTTTGGCGGGCACAAGGTTGTGAAGAGAGGAAAAAGATAAGGGGCAAGTCTAACGCAGATTTTTCTAACAGATTATTTTGAGCGCAAGAGGAGAGAATGCGTGCAGAGTTGCTTGCACAAGAATAGAGAGCTTGATTATATAAAATGAGTTTTTGCGCATTGGCAAATCTTAAAAAGCAAAATGTTTTGGTAAGCTTAGCCCTGTAGTCTAGTGGTCAAGGACGCGGGACTTTGGATCCCGAGACCCAGGTTCGAATCCTGGCAGGGCTATTGCTCTATTTGACTTTGCGCGCGTGCGCGCTTTTGATTTTTTCGTTAACCTGTGCCTAAGTTGAAAGCAAGTTTGCCTTGGCAGCGCTCTTTGCATCGCACGGAAAGCAAAGCGCGCGTCAGCTCTGCGCGCGCCTCTCGGTGGGCGCGCGCTCACTCTCTCAGCGTCGTTAAGTTGGACGTGTGGAAAGCGAATATCTTACAAGATCTTCCACAAAACAGAGTGTTTTAGCGCGCAAAAGCTACTCGTCAAAACAAATCATCTCGTGAGAGGTTTTGTAAGTGTGCAGCTCGTCAGGATTGAACCAAATGTCAATTTCACGCTGCGCCTCTTCTACGCTTTCTGAAGCGTGAATAAGGTTTTTCACATTAATCTTGTTTTTGTTCGCAAACTCTTTCGACACGTGCGCAAAATCTCCGCGTATCGTTCCTGGCAGGGCTTGGTTTGGGTAGGTAGAGCCAACCATCTTCCTCACAACGCTGACTGCATCAACTCCTTCCAGAACAAAAGCAATGACCGGGCCAGAAGTCAAGTAGTCTATCAAACGCGAGCGCACCTCTTCGCCGTGCTTTTCTGCAATCTCTTCCTTATAATGCTGCTCAGCTCGAACCTTTTCTGCCCACACCATTTTCATTCCAACAATCTTCAATCCAGCGTCTTCAAAACGCGTAATTATCCTGCCAACCAAATGCCTCACAACCCCGTCGGGCTTTATCAAAACAAGCGTTCTTTCCATGCGCATTAGTGTGGAGAGGCATTTTTAAAATTAGCGCTGACGCGCGAGTTATCAGAAAATATTTTACAACGTTGAGACAAGGAATATTTTGGAGAAGTCCAGCAGTTTGAAGTACATCTAGCCAACAGAGCCAGAGACACCGAAAGCTTTAAAAACCATATTTACAGCTTTTAGTTACTGCTGGCAGTTTTGAGGGCAATATGCATGTTCTTCAACCAAAACACGTTAAATTGAAACCCGCGGAAGTAAAAGAGCTAGTTGAGAAATACAAGATAACGCTGGCGCAATTGCCGAAGATAAAAATCACTGACCCTGCGCTGCCGGAGGGTTGTGCAATTGGCGATGTGGTAAAAATCGAGAGAAAAATTGGCGATAAGGTTACTCACTATTATCGCGTTGTTGTGAAGTAGAATGGCGAAGAAAGATGTGCTTGTGAAGAAGTATTTGGAAGAGTTCTCGTTAGTTGAGTCGAACATCCGTTCGTTTAATGATTTTGTGAAGAACAGGGCGCAGCAAATTTTAAGGGACTTAAATGAAACGCTTGCTAACGACGAGTACAAGATAAGTTTTGGAAAGGTCAGGATTGAGAAGCCTAGTTTGGTTGAAGCTGACGGAAGCGTCACGCTGCTCACTCCGACAATTGCGCGATTGAGAAACATAACCTACTCTGCTCCGGTGTTTGTTGAGATGAATGTTCAGTACCACGACCATACTGAAAGTTCTGAAGTTGAGATTGGGCGCATTCCGGTGATGGTGAGGAGTTGCATCTGCAACACAAACTCGATGAGCAATGAGGAGATGATTAAGCAAGGAATGGATCCGCGCGACCCTGGAGGATATTTCATAATCAACGGCAATGAGAGAATTGTTGTCATGCTGGAAGACCTTGCGCCAAACCAGCCGTTTATCGAGGAGAGCGGAGGAAAGCTGAACGTCAGAGTGTTCTCCGAGCAAGGAGCTTACAGAATTCCGACGACAATAAATGAAACAAACGAAGGGATTATTGAAATAACTTTCAGCAGGTTGAAGAATGTTCCTGTGGTTGTTGTGCTCAAAGCTCTGGGAATGGAACGCGAGGGAGAAATTGCAAAGCACATTGGATTGCAGGATGACACGCTAGTCGTGAACTTTTACGAGTTCGCCAACATCAAAACTAGCGAGGAAGCGATGCTGTATATTGCAGAGCGTTCAGGCACTCAAGGAACTAAGAAAGAAATCTTGCAAAGGATAAAACAGCGCATTGACACATTCTTGCTGCCGCACATCGGTTCGACGCAAAAGGCGAGGTACGACAAAGCAGTCACATTGTGCAAACTTGTCAAAACATACTTGAAAGCAAAGTCCAATCCTGAGGTGAGGATTGACAAAGACCACTATGCAAACAAACGCATCAAGCTTTCTGGGGATTTGATGGCAGACCTGTTCAGAGTTAACTTGAACATTTTCATAAGAGATGTTCACTACTCTCTTCAAAAGACCGTCAAAAGGAAGAAGTTTTACTCACTTAAGACAATTGCAAAGTCCACGCTTTTCACGCACCGCATTGAGAGCGCAATGGCAACTGGCTACTGGCTCGGCGAGAGAAGCGGAGTGACGCAGAACATGAGCAAGACAAACTACTTTGACGTGCTTTCGTCGCTACAGAAAGTCACGAGCGTTTTGCCGGGCGAGCAAGAGAACTTTGCCGCTAGGACATTGCATCCTACCCACTACGGAAGGTTCTGCCCGATTGAAACGCCGGAAGGAACAGAGATTGGTTTGAGGAAGAACCTCGCATTGCTTGCGCGCATCTCAAACATCATCCCTCTTGAAGAAGAGAGTTTTGTCAAAATGCTAGAAAAGCTCGGACTTGTCAGAAGCTCGAAGATTGAACAGGCAGAGGTGAGCGGCAACGCGACAGAGGTATTTCTCGACGGCAAATACCTTGGGGTTGTGGAGAACGCGCATGAGTTTGTCAATAAATTGCGCGAAGCAAGGAGGAGAGGCGAGCTCAATGAAGAGCTTGGCATTAGGTTTGATGACACGCTTGAGCAAGTTATTATTTCCACTGCAGTAGGCAGAGTTTTGCGCGCGCTGATTGTTGTTAAAGACGGAAAGTCGCTCCTGACAGAAGAGCACCTAGAGATGCTGGAGCAGGGCAAACTAAGCTGGAAAGAGTTAGTCGAACAGGGAGTGATTGAGTACATTGACGCAGGAGAAGAGGAGAATGCGCTTGTTGCTGAACGCGAGGAAGATTTGACAGAGGAGCACACTCATTTGGAGGTCCATCCTCTTGACTTGTTTGGGCTTATCACTTCGCTAGTTGTTTACGCGAACCATGATCAAGCGCCACGATTGAACCGAGGAAGCAAGACATGGAAGCAAGGCATAAGCATCTACGCAGCAAACTACCTGATTAGGATTGACAACGATGTGTCGGTTTTGCACTATCCGCAAAAGCCGCTTGTTAGGAGTTTTGTTTATGATGCGCTCAAAATTTATCCTGCAGGGCAGAATGTGGTTGTTGCAGTTGTGCCGTTTGAGGGCTACAACCTCGAGGACGCAATTGTTTTGAAGGAGTCAAGTGTTGAAAGAGGGTTGTTCAGAAGCACTTATTTCAGGCCTTACACTGAAGTTGAGCTGCAGTACGCAGGAGGGTTGAGCGATGAGATTGCAATCCCAGAGAAAGACAGCGCAGGCTATAGGACTGAAGAGGCTTACAAGTTCCTTGAAGACGACGGGGTGGTTTATCCAGAGGCGCAGATGCAGGCAGGGGATGTGGTTATTGGCAAGATGACTCCTCCGAAGTTCTTGTCAGAAGCAAGGGACTTGACAATTCAAGGCAAGAAAGAGGCGAGCGCTGAGATAAGGCAAGGAGAGTCTGGTGTTGTCGACGGGGTTTTTGTCACGGTTGACAGCGAGGGCAACAAGGTTGTGCATGTGCGCATGCGCGATTCGCGCTGCCCAGAAATTGGAGACAAGTTCTCATCGCCGCACGGGCAAAAAGGAGTTATTGGTTTCATCGCTCATTCTGACGACGTGCCTTTCACAGCTCGCGGAGTGCAGCCAGACTTGATGTTCAACCCGCACGGAATTCCAGGGAGAAGAACAGTGGGGTATTTGCTAGAACTCCTCGCAACAAAGACTGCGGCAGTGACAGGAAAGGTTGTCGATGGCACGCCATTCACCGGGCAGAGCGTCGAGGAACTTGAGCAACAGCTTAAAGAAATGGGCTTTAGTTATGACGGCACAGAAGAGATGTACGACGGAGTTACAGGCAAAAAACTAAAAGCAAGAATCTATGTTGGGAACATGTACTACTTCAAGCTCAAGAGGATGGTGAAGAACCTAATACATGCGAGAGCATCTGGAAAGGTTGCGCTCTTGACAAGGCAACCAGTTGGAGGGCGTGCGCGCGGCGGAGGTTTGCGATTGGGAGAGATGGAACAGCAGGCGCTTGCAGCGCACGGAGCTTCTCTCTTGCTCAAGGAACGCTACGACTCTGACAAAACAATCATTCATATCTGCGAGGACTGCGGAAGCCTGGCTTACGAGGACGCTATCAGAGACAAAACGGTCTGCCCGCTTTGCGGCGGCAACGAAACCCAGCCGGTTGAGGTCTCGTACGCGTTCAAACTCCTTGTAGACGAGCTCTTAGGACTTGGCATCCACACTAAATTCAAACTAAAGAATAAATTCGAGCAGTAAAATGAAGTTGAAAGCAATAAGGAAGCAAATCAGGGCATTGAGGTTTAATTTGATAAGCCCGCAGGAAATCAAGCGCATCAGCACAGTGAAGGTTGTGACGCCAGAGCTTTACGATGTTGATGGTTTTCCTGTTGACGGCGGACTGATGGACTTGCGCATGGGTGCTATCGATCCTGGAGTGAAGTGCAGAACTTGCGGAAAGCGCGTGAAGGACTGCCCGGGCCATCCAGGGATGATTGAACTCGCTAGGCCGGTGTTGCACATCAAGTTTGTGCCGCTGATTGAACTTGCGCTCAGGACTTTCTGCTACAATTGCGGCAAACTCACGCTTCCGGAGGAAAAGCAAAAAGGTCTTGCTCCGTCGGAGAGAGCGAAAAAGGCGCGCGACGCAAAGAAGTGCCCTCACTGCGGCGAGGAGCTTGCGAAGATAAAGCTAGAGAAACCTACGACATTTTTCGCAGGGAAAGAAAAACTATCACCGATTGAGATACGCGAGCGCTTGGTCAAAATTCCTGACGAAGAGTTGAGGAAAATCGGGATCAACCCTCGCACTGCGCGTCCAGAGTGGGCTGTGCTTTCTGTCCTGCTTGTTCCTCCGGTTACAGTGAGGCCCTCGATAACCCTCCCAACTGGAGAAAGAAGCGAGGATGACCTAACGCACAAGCTCGGCGATATTGTGCGGGCAAACCAGCGGCTCTGGGAAAACCTCAATGCAGGCGCGCCGGAAGTTATTATCGACGATTTATGGGAGCTGTTGCAATACCATGTCACAACATTCTTTGACAACAAAGTTGGAAAAATCCCTCCTGCAAGACACCGCTCTGGCCAGGTGCTCAAGACAATCACCGAGAGAATCAAAGGAAAAGAAGGGCGCATCAGGTACAACTTGGCTGGAAAGCGCGTTAACTACTCAGCAAGAAGCGTGGTTTCGCCTGACCCTTACTTGCGCATCAATGAAATCGGAGTGCCTTTGGAAGTGGCAAAGGTGATAACTGTTTCCGAGGCAGTTACAAGTTTCAACATTGAGAAGATGAAGCAGCTGGTTATGAACGGAAGCAATTACCCCGGAGCGAACAACGTCGTGAGACCAGACGGAAGAAAGAAGCGCGTGACTGAAGAGTTGAAAGAGGAGATAATCGCAGAGCTTGCGCCGGGTTACAGGGTGGAGCGACACTTGCAGGATGGTGATGTTGTGCTGTTCAACCGCCACCCGACTTTGCACAAGCAAGGATTGATGGCTCACTTCGTTAAAGTGCTTCCAGGACGCACATTCCGCTTGCATCCAGGAGCGGCAAACCCGTACAACGCAGACTACGACGGGGATGAGATGAACATTCACGAGCCGCAGAACGAGGAAGCGCTTGCAGAAGCGCGCATCTTGCTCGACATCAACAACAACATCATTTCAAGCAAGAACAACACCAACCTTGTTGGCACAATCACCGACGCTGTGACAGGGATTTATTTGATAGGCAAGGACGAATTCTCGCGCAGCGAGGCGCAGCAGCTGCTTTACTCTGCAAACATCGCCGAGAAAGTGCCGCACAAAACAATTGCAGGACTTGAACTCTTCAAGCTCTTGCTTCCAAAAGACTGGAAAGGCAATGTGCCGAGCGAGCTAAATGCCGATCGCACTTTCGGCGCAGAGGGCGGAGCGATTGTTAAGGAGCTAGACAAGCGTTACGGACGAGAGGTTGCGGTTGAAACGCTAGAGCACGCGTTCACTCTTGGCACATTCTACTTGAGCAGGCGAGGGTTCACAATGAGCTTGCGCGACCTGAATGTGAGCAAGAAAATTAAAGAGCTGAGCGAGGAAATAATTGAGAAGGCAGAGAAAGAGGCGCAGAAGATTATCGAGGATTACCATGCTGGCAGAATGGAGCGCTTGCCTGGCAAAACTCTCGAGGAGACAAGGGAAGTGAAATTATTGCAGGTTTTGAACAACGTTCCGGTTGAGATTGGTGAAGTGGTTAAGAAGTATTTTGAAAAAGAGAGCAATGTCAACTCGATGATTGCGTCGGGAAGCGGAGGCAACATTTTGAGCGTGAGCCAGATGGGTTGCGCGGTAGGGCAGCAGTCGCTCTGGGGCAAGCGAATAAGTTTCGGTTACAAGGGCAGGACGCTCTCATTCTTCAAGAAGAACGACTTGAGTCCGAAGGCAAGAGGTTTCATTAAGTCGTCTTACTTTGAAGGTCTGACGCCGAGCGAGATGTTCTTCGCTTCAATCACTGGAAGGGATAGCCAGATGGACACTGCGTTGAGAACTCCGAAGTCAGGTTATTTGCACAGGCGGCTAGTGAGTGCGTTCCAGGATTACAGGGTTGAGTACGACGGCACGGTGAGGGATGCGTCATCGAACATAATCCAATTCAGCTACGGCGGCGATGGAAAGGATGTGGCAAAGCTGCACTTGTCTGACAGCAAAATCACGCCGGGAGAGGCGATTGGAATTGTCACTGCTCAATCTTTCGGTGAGGCAGCAACGCAAATGGTTCTGAATGTGTTCCACCACGCAGGTGTTGCGCAAATGCAAGTCACGCAAGGACTGCCAAGATTGATTGAGATTCTCGACGCGAGGAAAAAGCCATCCACGCCGTCGATGGAAATCTACCTTGACAAAGAGCACAACAATGAAGCAGGAGCCAAGTCTGTTGCAGAACGCATTCGCGAGGTTACGATAAGCAACCTAATTTCTGAAATCGGGATTGATTTCGGAAACAAGAGGTTAGAGATAAAACTAGACCCAGAGTCGCTAAAGAATTTCAAACTCACGCCGAGCAAAGTTGCTGAAGAGTTGAGCGAGAAGTACAAACCAAAAGTTGATGGGAACGCAATAACGCTTAACGTGAGCCAACTAAACTTCAAAGAGATTTACAGGTTGAAAGAAAAATTGAAGAAGGTGGTTGTTTCAGGAGTGCCTGGCATAACTCATGTTTTGATTGCAAAGCGCGGCAAGGATTATGTTGTGCTGACAAGCGGTTCAAACTTGAAGGGAGTGATGGAAGTCAAGGGCGTAGACAGCTCGCGCGTTTTCACAAACGACTTGTTTGACATCAAAAACGTGCTTGGGATTGAGGCGGCGCGGCAGGCAATTTACAACGAGATTAAGAATGTTGTTGAAACGCAAGCGCTTGACATAAATGAGAGGCACTTTGAGTTTATTGCAGATGCGATGACGCAAACTGGAACGATAAAGGGAGTGACGCGAATGGGTATAATCAGCGAGAAAGCTAGCGTTCTTGCGCGTGCCACTTTTGAAACTGCGGACAAGGAGTTCATCAATGCCTCGCTAACCGGCGCTGAGGACGAGCTAAAGTCTGTCGTCGAGAACATTTTGCTTAACCAACCAATCCCCGTCGGGACTGGGTTGCCTGGATTGCTCGTCAAAGTGACTGGCCCGTTAGTCAGGCAAGAAAAACAAAAATCGAACTAGAAGATGGCAGTTATTGACATGCAGACAATCAGGAACATAAATCTTTTTGAGAAAGTTACGCGCGTGAAGACTAAGTGGTGCTTCCCGTACAGCAACTCAATTGTTTTTGTATTGCGCGACAAACGCGAAACTTTGCGCGCGTCTGAATTGCTCAAACAAAAGCGCGAGCTTGTTGAGAAAACTCTCGGAAAGAGAGTAAAGTTGGTTTGGTTGCCAAGAAGCAATGCGAGTTTGAGAGAGTTTGTTGAGGAGATTGTTGCACCGACGAAATTCAAGGATTTGGTTGTTGAGGGCAACAAAGTCACAATTGTCGCAGGAACGCGTCAGTCAAAGGGCCTGCTCATCGGGCGCGAGAAAGCGCGCTTGAACGAGCTGAAAAGAATTCTCAACGACGTTCTTGGAAAAGAGCTCGAGATAGTTTGAGTTGGCGCTGAGCATTTTATCGACGAGAAAAGTTTATTTTGTCTCTGAGAGCAAACTTTTTAAGCGGAGAGTGTCAAAAAAGAATGTGCCTCTATAGCTCAGGGGTTTAGAGCGACTGCCTTGTAAGCAGTAGGTCGGGGGTTCGAATCCCCCTAGAGGCTTACCAAAACTTTTTTAAACGCTCTTTTAGTTTGTGAGTTGTCGCTTTACTACGAGCTGGCGTGCCAGTGCCGTAGGAGACAAAATGAAACTTGAGCAAGCACTTCAAGAGTTGAGGAAGGAGAAGAAAAGGAACTTTGTTCAGACAGTTGAGCTGATTGTGAATTTGAGGAAGCTTAACTTGAAAAAGGACAACATTAACCTTGTCATTCATCTTCCACACGCTTTCAAGGAAAAGAAGGTTTGCGCGTTTCTTAACTCAAAGTCAAAGATTTTGCCGACGATTACTTTGGGAGAGTTTCAGAAGTATAGCGATGCAAAACTGATGCGGAAACTCGCTAGGGAGTATGATTATTTCATTGCGCAAGCAGCACTCATGCCAAAGGTAGCGACGACATTCGGGAAAGTTCTCGGACCTTTGGGAAAGATGCCCTCGCCGCAACTTGGAATGGTGCGAGAAGGCAGCGAGGATGAGATAAAACGAGAGCTTGAGAAAATTTCTCGCGCAGTTAAGTTGCGCTTGAAAGAGTTGAGTGTTAAGCTGGCTGTTGGGAAAGAGGACATGCCTGATGAGAAAATAATTGAGAATATTCGCGAGGTTTATAGCAAGCTTGTTGATGCGCTGCCAAGGAAACAAGAGAATGTGAAGAATGTCATGATAAAGTTCACTATGTCAAGGCCAGTGAAAGTGGAGGTTTAAATGGGTAAAACAGAGAGCAAGAAGGTTGAAGCGCACGTCTCTCCTCTGAAGAAGCAGATAGTAGCTGAGCTTGCTAACGATGTTGCGAATTACCGAACAACGCTTGTGGCGTCGATAAAGGGTTTGCCGGCATCGCAGTTTCAGGAATTGAAAAAGAATCTGCGCGAGAAAGGCTGCAAGATTAAGGTGGCAAGGAAGTCACTAATACTTCGCGCGTTTGATGAGAGTAAAGCTGAGCAAATCGAGCAGTTGAAGCAAGTGGTCGGGGACAGCACCTGCCTGATATTTGCAAACGAGGATGCGTTTGAACTTGGAGAGATTTTGATTGAGAACCAAACGCCTGCTAAGGCAAAGGCAGGAGATGTGGCGCTTGAAGACATAACAGTTGAGCCGGGCCCAACCAACCTGTCTCCTGGTCCTGCAATCTCAGAGCTGGGAGCTGTTGGCTTAAAGGTAGCTGTTGAAGGAGGAAAGCTTGCGATAAAAGAACCTAAAACGCTTGTCAAGAAGGGAGAGGAAATCGATGAGAAAACAGCAAATGTGCTTGCGAAACTTGACATGATGCCGATGAAAATCGGGTTCATTCCTCTTGGGGCTTACGACAATTCTGAGAAAAAGGTTTATCTTGAGATTAAGATTGACAAGAAAGCGGCGTTGGAAGAGTTGCGCGAGGCAATTAAGCGCGCGGCAGGTTTTGCAATCAATGTTGGGTATGTTGTGCGAGAGAATGTTGGTTACTTCATAGCGCGCGCGGCAAGAGAGTTTGAAGCGCTTAAAGCGCTTGTCTCAGAGAAAGCGCAAGGGAAAGAGGAGGAACAAGGAAGTTCTCAAGAGGAGGAGGGCGCGAGCGAAGCGAGCGCGGAGGAGACCAGCAACGAAGAAGAAAAAGCAAGCCCAAACTCTGATGAGCACTCAGAAGAATCAAACTCGGAAAAAAATCCCGACGAGAAAAATGAAAACTAAAATGATAACCGATAAAGTTAAAAAGCCAGAATTTAAAATTGGAAGGAGGTAAAATGGAATATATTTACGCTGCATTGTTGTTGCATAAACTTGGGAAAGAAGTGACAGAGGAAAGCATGAAGAGCGTGATAGCAGCAGCTGGCGTGGAAGTTGATGAGGCAAAGCTCAAGTCTTTGCTAGCCAGCTTGAAGGGAGTTAACATCGACGAGGAACTAGAGAAGGCTGCAAGCGTAGCAGTTGCACCAGCAGCGCCGGCAGCTGAAGCTAGCGGGCAAGCCCAAGAAGCAAAGAAAGAGGAAAAGAAGGAAGAGAAGAAAGAGGAAGCAAGTGTCGCAGGTCTGAGCGCTCTCTTTGGTTAGGGCGTCAACTTTAGAAGCCAGACCAATTTGCTATGCGCGCTCTTCCATCCGCTTTAGTTTGGTTAGTCATCTTCGTCTTGGAGCGAACTGCTAGTAAAGTTTGTGTTGGACTATCACATCATGCTAGCGCGAAGCGAGTGTGCTCTAGGAAAAGTGGCAATTCTAGAGGGTTTGACTTTTATGTTTTTTCCTTTGCGCTGCGCTGAAACACTCGCTCGCGGCGCATCGTTAAACGCGTTTTTCTTGCTGAATCTTTAGGTTTTGTGTATATACGCAGTTTGTCGTTGCGAAAATTGCGTCGGCGCGTGAGTTGCAGGCGCGCGCATCTCTCGCCAGCGCGCGAGGTTTGAGAAGCGCCTTGGACAAAGAACATCTTGAGATTTGCAACTGAACGCGGGATTTGTCGTAGGAATTTCTCCATTTAAACACACCTGTTCTCGAGAATAAAACTCTAGAATTCAGGCAAGCAATTTTCGCGCGGCGTTAGCAATAGCTCGCGCGTCAATCTTGTATTTTCTCAGCAACTCGTCTTTCTTTCCTGAGTGGGGAATCTCTCGCACTGCAAGGTGCGCAAGCTTAACTGAGGTGCCGGCAAGCGCGCTAGCAATAGTTTCGCCAATCCCTCCAGCAGGATAATGGTCTTCGCTCACAACAACTTTGCCTCCGTTGGCTTTAGCAAATTCTGCAAATTTCTTGGAGGGGAATGGCTTTAAGCAGTAAGCATCAACAACAGCATTTGAAACTCCGCGCGCTTCTAAGGCGTAAGATGCTTTAAGAGCTTCATGCAAGGTAACTCCTGCTCCAACCAACACAACCTTTGCTTTTCCCGACGAGGTCGCGCGCGCAACCTTGAAATCATTCGGCTTAAATCTCGCGTTAGTTGAGTAGATGACTTTTGTAGCAGGCCTTGAAGTGCGAATGTACTTTATCTTTCCTAAAGTAAGGGATTGGCGAACTATTTCAGCAGTTGAGTTTGCGTCTGAGGGGTAGAAGACGTAAGCATCAGCTAACGAGCGGAACATCGCGATGTCCTCGAGTCCCATTTGAGAGGCGCCGTCCTCGCCTATCGAAACGCCGCAATGCGAACCGCAGATTGTCATGTTTGCATCTGAGAGAGCTGCCATGCGAATCTGGTCGTGCGCGCGAGTTAGGAATGCTGCAAACGTCGAGGCAAAAACTCTGAAGCCTTTTACTGCCAAACCAAGCGCAACGCCAATCATGTTCTGTTCAGCAACAAACGCCTCGACAAACTGCTTTTCAGAAACTTTTTTCACCTCATTGGAGAAGGTTGAATTGCTTACCTCTGCATCCACTGCAATCACATCATCGCGAGCCCGCGCGAGTGCGGCAAGTGCAAGTCCATAAGCTTTCCTCGTCGCTAATTCCTGTCCCATTTTCACCTTGACATCGCGAACAAAGCCCTCAACCTCTCTATCTGAACGAGTTCTTTTCGCTTTCGTCGGTTTTGGAGGGGCTTTGATTCTAATCTTCGGAAAACTAACATCAGGAATCTCGCTCAACGCGCGCTTTAACTGCTCCTCATTGAGTGCCTTGCCATGCCATCCATTTTTGTCCTCGATAAACGACACTCCCTTTCCCTTTATTGTTTTCGCTAAAATGACCTGTGGATTTTTTTGCGTGCGGGCGCGCGCGAGCGCGCGAAGGATTTGCTGAACGCTATGGCCGTCGACAACTTGCACATCCCATCCGAATGCCTCAAATCTTTTTTTGTACACCTCAAGCTTGTGACCAACCATAGTTTCACCTCTCTGCCCGAGTCGGTTGACGTCAACTATTGCGCAGAGGTTTGAGAGCGAGTAATAGCTAGCAAGTTGCGCTGCTTCGTAAACCGAGCCCTCTGCAATCTCGCTGTCGCCAAGCAAGACATACACCCGGAAGTTGTTGCGTGACAATCGTGATGCAAGCGCCATGCCCACACCAACTGAAAGACCTTGACCAAGAGAGCCGGTAGCTACCTTGACCCACTTCAACGAGCGAGGCATTGGGTGGCCTTCCAACGGACTGCACAATTCGCGTAAATGAAACAAGTTCTTATTGATGCAACCTGCGTGATGGAGAGCAGAGTAAAGTATTGGAGCAGCATGTCCTTTGCTAAGCACAAACTCGTCGTTAGTGGGCCAGTTTGGATCGCGCGTGTTGTAACGCATCTCGTCGAAAAATAAACAAGCCATTATTTCAGCACAAGATAGGCATGAGCTAGGATGCCCACTTCCTGCTATTGTTGTCATTTGGAGAACATCTCTCCGAAGTGCGTTAGCCGCTGCTTGCAAAGACTCTTTTTTATTCATTCTCAATAATTTGCATCAGCTCTTGCAATCTTCCGATGATATTCTCAAGCTGAATGTTAAGTTGTATTTTTGCTTCCCTCAACTTTCGAAGTTGAGAGCGAATCACTTCCTTCGCCTCGTCGGGAGTTTTCCGCACAACCACTCCGGCTCCAACCTCGACGAAAAGCTTCTCATCATCTGCGCGCGTTGCTTTAAGGTAAACCCCTCTTCCAAGCGGCGCCAGCATCTCTTTCTCTTTAGATTTTTTCAGCGCATCTAACGCTTGCAAAAACTCCTGAAGATCAGAGATTTGTTCTTGCACAAAAGCAATGTTTTGCTCAGTCTGTTCAGCAGCTTGCTGCAGCTCAACCATGCTCTGAAAAATTTCTTCGCGCATGCTAGAGCAAGGTTTCTGTCTTTTTAAGTCTTGCCTAAACAGGGTGAACGATAATGCGTTTAGCTAAAGATTGCTAGTCAACGCGCAAAGCATCGCGAGCCACTTTTTTTCAGTTGGAAATGACTAGAGATCTTATTTGAGTGCGGCGTGGATAGACCGCGCTTTAGATGATGTATATACGCTAGTATATACGAAAAATATTGAGTGCCTGCCTCGCGCATTTTTTGCAATGCGATGCGCGAAATCGCTATGCGTCTCATCGCGCGCTCTCGTTGGCTTGGCAAACTGCGAAAGAGTAGAAATCTTTAGGGGCTTTTGCAATTTCCCGCAAATCCCACAACCAAACGTGTAAATTTATCCGGGCTTAGAAACTTAAAGCTTAAGGAAGCTCGCACGACAGATTTATCAACGGCTGAACCACTGCTCTGTAAAGCGCGTAAAATATCTTATCCGGGTTTTTTACAGGCGCGCGAGTGTCGGGCTTTATCTTAAGGCGCGCGCGAACAACAAGCCCATCAGCGTTCTGCTCAAGCTCAAGCTTGTCATACAAAACCTCGCGGATGTTTTTCACTTTCCTCCTCGGCATTGTTGCCATAATCTCCAGAAGTTTCTCTTCAAGCTCGCCTGGAGCTCTTCCATCCTTCTCAACATAAAACTCAAAGTCCCTCGGATTGTGCTTAACACTCACGATGTAATTGTTGTATAGTCTAAAACTGCGCGAGTCTCCTGGCAAACGCTCGAAAGCGCGATCAGCGAAGGTTGCACCTCCTGCAATCTCTCGGACGTGCCTGCAAGTCCGCCCTGCGATGTATGAGCTGAGGTCTCTCATGTAAATCTCTCGCGCAAAGCATTAAAAATAATTATTATTGTGCAAAATACACAACTCGCGAAAGATTTAACAGCTTTAAGTTAGCATTCTTGAGTGAAAGTATTCGAGAGAAAAGCATAAAAATGGTCATTTTCTGGTTTTTTTATGAGGTTCAGAGAGGCGGTGCTGGGGGAGCTGGTCCGGAACGGATATTCTCAGAGAAAGGATGGTGTCAAAGTTTGGAACATCGCGTCAAACCCTGACTTGCTCTACACAAGCGACAGCTTTGTACGAAACTACTTGAAGCTGCGCGCCCACCCGCGCTACAGAAAAGTTGTACTGAGCATCGAGAAAGCGCTCATAAAAGAACACGCTAAAAAAGTTCTAGCAGGGCTGGAGAACGAGCCTTGCAACTTGATTGATGTAGGTTGTGCAGACGGCGAGAAGTTCTCAACTTTCCTCAATGCTTTGCGGCATTCCGGGAGCTTTCGGTGCTGCGCTCTCAACGCGAGCAAAAGGCTTGTTGATTTGACAATAAGCAATGTGAAAAAGAAAAAGTTGAAGAATGTCACAGCCTACCTTAAGTTTTACAGAACGATGAACGAAGTTGATTGCGTGATTAGCGAGGTTCGCAGCACTGCTTACCGACGGAATATTGTGCTATTCTTCGGCTCTCTCCTTTCACTCTTTGAGATTCATGAGATGCTTTTCCGCATCTCCTCTGCGATGCTGCCGGGCGACAGGTTGGTGGTTGGCATTGGCATCAGAAAAGGAAAGCGGCTGCAAAACCTCAGAAATTACACGCAAAAAGAATTTAGAAGGCAATTTGAGCCGGCGATGAAAGAGATTGGGTTTAGGGCAGGAGAGCTAGAGTATGGTGCGAGGTTCGCGAACGCGCGCGTGGAGATATTTTTCAAAGTTAAGAAGGCAAGGAAAGTCAAGTTCCGCGGAAAGACGCTGGCGTTCAACGAGGGCGACGAGATTGTGGTTGCATACATCTACAAATACTTCCCAAATGAATTGAAGAGGATTTTCAGGATGTATTTCAGAAAAGTTGAAATGTTTAAGGATAATCTCGAGGAGTATGCGCTTGTTCTGAGCGAGAAGTGATGGACCCGCCGAGAATCGAACTCGGGACTCCGCAATGCGAATGCGGCATTTTACCACTAGACTACGGGCCCAGTTTGTCAAGACAAATCTGATTTTTAAGATTTATGAGTCTTCGCAAATCATTAATCCGCGCGCAAGAAACCTTGTTTTAAAGTGGGAACGAGTGTGGTGTGTTTTATTCTAAAAATGAGAAGATTGAGCTAGCGTCGATGGCATTTCGAGGTGAAATTTTGCGTGGCGCGCCAACGTGACGCGCGAGCACGAGCGGCGCGCGTTGGTGAGTGCTTGCATGAGAGCGCGCTTTAGGCGACGCGCGATGTTGAGATAAAACTGAGTTTGTCGGTGGCAGAGCATTAACGTTGGTGAGGAAATTAATGCGCAAAGCGCAAGCGCGCGCAACGTTGCTTACCCAAGCCCAGCGTTTTAATGGGAGGGAATGCCACTTCTCCTGCCAAACACGTGAAAATTTAAATACATTCTAGCGCTAGA
>RFLC01000092.1 GCA_003694055.1 Candidatus Pacearchaeota archaeon
TACATAAATTGATTTTTCTGCAATTTTCTCTAACTCTAAAACTTTATAGCCTTCTTCTGAAGACTCACCATCCTCCATTTCATTCTTTGGGATTTCAGTTGGCAGACCTATCGGAAAGTAGTCCCAAGAAAACACCGGATGTTTTCCAGAGCCCAAATCTGAGATTAAGCAGCTATTTTTTCGAGTGAGGTAGCTGGGGAAATAATTCTTTAGTTGTGAAATCTCTGATGTTTCTCCAGTTAAGAGCATGTCAAAGCCACCCATGCGGGAAAATCTTTTTATTTTTTGTCCCAGTTCTTCTATTGATGAGCAAGTTGAGCATATCCACTCTTCTTCTCCGTCGGAGATTCTCCTCGTGACATTCTTGAGGGATTTGCAAATTTGGCACTCTTTAAGTTCTCTGTTTGCCGAGGAATATCTTGGCAGGAAGAACTCTTCAGAGAGAAGGTTATTAAATTTGGCTAGTTTATCTGCTATCTTCACTTCTTTTTTGTTTTTTTGCGTAGGGTAGTATCTGGAATATTCGTCAGGAAACATCTCTGTTATTTTAATACTTAAGAATACCTTCCCGCCAAAAATATCAAGTAGCTTTTCATTTATGTAGTTGCTTAGTTCTTTTATTTTGTCTTGCGTATTAGAGGTGTTGTGCGCTAAAATCAGGAAGTGCCCTCCACTGGCGAATAGGACATTAGCAGGGGATAGGCCAAGCTGCTCGCAAATGTATGCGGCGCAAATTTTGTTTAACGCCCATAGCAAATAGGACCTTGCTCGCAAGTGCTTTGCAGCGCTTTTGGATACTATATTATAAACGAAGTCCTGTATCCCGGAGAAATCTCCTTCAATATGTAAAAATATTTTTTTACGCATAGGGGAGGCATTTCTTTCAGTGGCGTTGTAGATTTCTTCCAACAATTTTTCTATATGTTGGCCTGTTTCTCTAGAGCTATTTTCTACCTTAAGAACCTTCCTATATGTATCGTTCAAGGCGTTGCGTAAATCCACAAAATCCTCACCAGTTTCTATGTGTCGCAAGTATAGTGCAGCAGATAACGCAGTTACAATTTTTGTATGTGCGTACAGGCTTATTGTTGATTCTGTAGCATGTGCAGAGTCTGGGATGGCATATAAAAAATTTCTAAACACACTTAATATTTCATCAATCAGTTCATTAAAGGTTTCCTTATTTGCCTCTCTAAGCTTCTCCTTATATTCCTCATCTAATTTGTCTAACTGCCGGATGAATTCATTGAACCTTAGCTTATCAAAACTAAAATCTGTCAGGTCGTCAAGATACATGCTTGACATAAAGGTGTCATTGAGGTTGTCCGATATATTTTTGTGCACTTTGCTTTTGTCTGAAAATATAGATCTCAATGGTATTCTTTGAACACTTCTCTTTTCGTCTATGATTTCTCTTTGCATAGCAGTCATATTGTCTGCGATTCTGAATAATCTGGCAAGTAAGTCTGAGTCTGGGCTCCCGTTAAGAACTTCGAGAAAGCTTAGCTGTTCATTCGTGTTTTTAAAGCTGTTATTAACGATGCTTGTTGCTCTCTCTTCGTGCCTTCCACTGCCCTCTCCAACTCTGTGCGCAAACTTCCCTATATCATGGAACAAAGCACTCAAAAGAAGTCGTGCATAATCCTTCTCTGGCGCTGTTTCCGGCATTTGAGTAAGAGGAAACTCTACTATTTTAATTTTTTTATCATGAACCCAAAACCGTAAGTGTTTTTTATGCCAAACCCCAGGTCAAAAACATAGTTGAGGACTTTCAAGCTCGTTTCGCTAAGCTTGCCAAAACGAAACGATAAGGCATATCCTGCCACGGCAATGTCCTTGTCCTTTGTTGTGATGTTTTTTACAAGAAACCTGTTCTTAATCGGTTTTATCTTAACATTTGCGAATAAATTAATGCTTGTTATCGAGGTCTTGTTAAAGAAATTATATTTGTTTAGCAAATTTCTATTCAACAAGAAGATAAATCTCTCTCTTTCTTTTGAATAATCAACGAAGTGTCCTTTCTCTTTGATTACAATTGGACTAACCGAATAAATGCAATCACCTCTCTTGAGTTGAATTTTTCTTATTTGTGCACCACACAGTTCGAAAAAGCCCTCGCCTACTCCAATTTTCTCCCCTCTTCTGAAGGATAAAATTAGTTCAGAGATTACTTGTGGGAGTGGTGAGGCAATTGTTATCTCGTAAATTTTCCCTTGCTCTATTCTGTCTTTGACGGGATACAGGTTGCCAAAACAGAAAGGTTTGTAACCCTTGGAATCGTGTAAGTTAAGTGCCGAGATTCTATTGTGAATAAAAGAGTTTATCGCAGAGTTAAATTTGTAGTAAAAATCCTTCACACCAATATCTGCCTTGCTTTTCAGCTTTATACTGATTCTCATTGTGAAGCGACTCCAGACTAAAGCAGTGCGCTAGATTTATAAACATCTCTGCATGTGGTTTAGAGGATGAGAAAATGCCGGTTACTTTTGAGAAGATATTCATCTATGGCCTGACATTTTTTAGCCTGTTTAACATTTTCTTAATCCTTTCTGTGTTTCTAGAGAAGCCGTTGAGGCGGAGGGCTTACAGCAGGAACAGGAAGGGGCTGCCGAAGGTTAGCGTGATAATCCCTGCTTACAACGAGGAAGAGCATATTGCTGAAACAATAGAGCATGTCCTGAAGCTCGACTACCCTCGCGCGAAGTTGGAAGTGATTGTTGTCGACGACGGCAGCAAGGACAGGACTTATGAGGTTGCAAAGAGGTTCGTTAAAAAGGGAGTGAAGGTGTTTAGAAAAAGGAACGGGGGAAAGGGGGGTGCAGTTAATTTTGGGATAAAAATAGCGAGCGGAGATGTGGTTGCAACGCTCGACGCTGATTCGTTCCCTGAGAGAAAGGCGCTTTTGAAGATGCTGCCTTATTTTGAGGACAAGCGAGTCATGGCAGTCACTCCTGCGATGCTCATCCATAGGCCCAAAAATTTCATTGAGAAAATTCAGTATGCTGAGTATCTGTTTGGAGTTTTTTTGAGGAAAGTGCTGGCGTTTGTGAATGCAATCCATGTCACGCCGGGACCTTTCTCGCTTTTCCGGCGGGAATTTTTTGAGAAACACGGCTTGTTCGACGAGAAAAACATAACTGAAGACACCGAGATTGCGCTGAGGATGCAGAAGCATCACTACAAAATCGAGAACGCGCTAGACGCGCGGGTTACAACCGTCGGGCCGAGCAAGTTTCGCAATTTGGTGAGGCAACGCCTGCGATGGTACACGGGCTTTGTCAACAACTCGCTGAAATACAAAGAACTCATGAACATTTACGAGTATGGTTTCATGGCGCTTGTTCTAATCTTCGCGTACGTTTCTGTAGCAACAGGATTTATGTATGTTGCTTACATCAGCTACAAAAACGCGCAGTCGCTTTCCAACTATTTCAATCAACTCTACCTGCTTGGACTTGACGCGCTTAACCCTGCAAATCTCTCCTGGGTTGAGTTTAGGGAAGGAATGCTGAATTACTTGTCTGACCCTCTAATTTTCCTCGGTTTGCTTGCAATTGTGACCGTGTTCTTGCTCATGGCACTTGTGAAAAGATACTCTGGGGATAAGACAAAACTCGTTCCTAGCCTCACTCTTTTCGTGATTTTTTACATCTTCCTCTACGTAAGCTTTTGGGGAGCAATATTTATTAACAAAGTTTTGTTAAGGAGAAAGGTAAAATGGTGAGGTATACGAGAGAGTTTAAGGCAAGGATTGTGTTTGCGCTTGCGTTTGCTGTTGTCTTTCTCGCGTTGGCGATTTTAGCGGGAAGAGTTGTGAGCGATGCGCGCGCCCAATCAATTCGCAACTTGGAGGGAGAGATACGCACTGCGTTGGATGACTTCACGATAGCAACTGAGTTGAGAGGAGACATTTGCGCTTCTCAAACATATGTGGATTTGCTGACTCGCAAACTCGACGAAGAAGGCACGAAAATATCAGCGCTTGAGGAGAAGTATGGCAAGAGCCATCCGAGAATTGTCAACGCGAAAAAGCTCTACAATGTTCTGCTCTTGAAGCATTATCTCGCGGTAAAGGAGCTGAACGAGATGTGCGGAGCAAACTTCACCACAATATTGTTTTTCTACTCAAACCAGCCGCTTTACAAAGACGTCTCAGAAGATCAGGGCATAATTCTTGGGCTGATAAGGAAGAAGTTCTCTGACAGGGTAAGGGTTTACGCGCTTGACGTTGACTTGGGGCTGGCGACAGTTGACTTTTTGCGAGAGAAGTATGGGGTTGAGAGCGTTCCTGCGGTTGTTATCGACGGAAAAACTTACGGATATTTGACAAAAGAACAGGTTGAGGAGATTTTGTCGTCGGGAAATAAAAGTGAGGGGTTGTAAGGAGATGATTATAAAAAAATTGGCGGCTCGGGCAATTCGTGATTCGCGGGGCGAGTTTACTATTGAAGTGCAGGTGAATCGCTCGCGCGCTTCAGCACCTGCGGGAAAATCAACCGGCAAGCACGAAACTCCTGCATATCATCGCTCGCTTAAATGGAACCTTGCTCAACTCAACTCGTTTCAAGAGTTGCGCGGACTGACACTTGCTCGCTTTGAGGACTTGGAGAAAGTTGAGGAAACTATACGGCGGAAGTACAAGTTTAGAGATGCGAGGAAGTTTGGAGCAAACCCTTTGTTTGCGCTGGAATGCGCGTGCTTGAAGGAGATTGCGCGCGAGAAAGGAGTTCCGCTTTGGGCAGTGCTTAACGATAAAGCTAGGAAAATTCCTGTGCCAGTGGGAAATGCAGTTGGAGGGGGTCTGCACAGCCACAACAGAAACGCGCCGACATTTCAGGAATTTTTGGTTGTGCCGCAAGCGAGGAGTTTTAGGGAGAATTATGAAATAATGAGAAACGCGCATCGCTGGTTGAAGCGTCAGGTGCGTGCGAGGACAAAGAACGACGAGGGCGCTTGGCAAACTTCTCTGAGCGAGGAAGAGGTTTTTAGTGCGATGACTTCTTTGGCAAGGGCGAGGGTTGGAACAGACATCGCTGCTTCAAGTTTTTACTCTCGCGGAAAATATGTTTACAAGAACAAAGTGCTGCGCAAGCGCGAGCAGATTGAGTATGTTCTAAAGCTGATTAGGGAATTTAAGTTGTTTTATGTTGAGGACCCTTTGCATGAGGAGGATTTTGAAGGGTTTAGTTCGCTGCTTTCGCGCGCGCCGAGGGGGTGCATGATTGTTGGAGATGACCTCACGGCAACTCAACTTGAGAGGTTGAACCGCGCAATAAAGTTGCGTTCAATCAATGCGATGATTGTCAAACCAAATCAAAACGGCTCGCTTCTCGAGTTAAAGAGGATAATTGAAACTTGCAAAAAGAATAGGATAAAAACTATTCTCTCGCACCGCTCTGGAGAAACTCTTGACAATGCGCTGGCAGATCTTGCAGTTGGATTTCAGACAGATTACATAAAGACAGGAATCTCCACTAAATGGCGGGAGGCAAAGCTCAAGCGTCTTGCTGAGATAGAGCGAGAGATTGTGAACTAAGCGCGGTTATTCCTTTAGTTGGGCTTTGTAGCGTTCAGTTTCTCTATCTATTCTCCTCAGGGAGTAAATTAAAGCTGCGGCGTTCATGGCTGTAACTCCTGTTAAAACGCTCGTCGGAGGGAGTGGAGGGGAGTCAACTTCTACAATTGTGCTCTTCACATCGCTAGCTCTTGCCTCAATTGCTTCAAGCTTCTCTCCCAGCCTTTCTTGCGCTCTAGCGATTGCCTCGTTTTCAAGCCCTGCTTCGTCAGCAATTCTTTGTAAAGCTCGGTAGTCTTGCGCCACAACCACTTGTTGCTGTTGGAGTGCGTCAAGTTCTCTGTACAAAGGTTTCGCCACGTCGTAGTTGTAAGTCATTGCTGCGAGAGTTCCAAGCGCCCCAGCAACCGTGCCAACAAAACTCCTTCTAGCTAACCAGGCCCACCTTTTCACGTTTTCAAGCAGGTCGCTCAAGTTCTTCCGCGTGTTCTGCCTTTCTTCATTTTCTCCTTTCAATGCTATTTCTGCTTCCATATAGTTATTACTTCAAAGTAGTATTTAA
>RFLC01000093.1 GCA_003694055.1 Candidatus Pacearchaeota archaeon
ATTTAATTCAAAATAAAAACAAAGCGCAACCCGCTGCCGCGCTAAACTGCGGAAATTTCTTGCGCGCGGATTAAAAGCTAGACGAAAAGTTTGTGCGCGGCAATCAACTTTCTGGCAGATAAAATTGCAGCACAGCTCGCGCGAACGAATTAACGCGTGCAATTTATTCAACTTTTAGTTTTTCAATTCCGCTTTTCAGCACTTTCAAAAAGTATGACTTTTCTTTTTCTGTGAGCGGCTCGGCGAGAGTCACGCGCACGCCTCCCCAGTTGTCGCGCTTTCCCCTTATTGCGCGCATCACATGCTCCTCGCCTTTGCTCTGGCTGGCGCACGCGCTTCCAGAGGAAACACAAATTCCGTGACGAGAGAAAAACATCACTATCATGTCGCTCTCAATTCCCTTGAAAGTAAAATTAATGTTGTTGAAAATTCTCTCTGATTTCGAGCCATTTATCTCACACCCTAGTTTTTCCAGCTTTTCCATCAGTTCATCCCTGCACTGCCTCACTGCTTCAAATTTTTGTCTAGAGTTTGTGAGGATTTCCGCAGCTTTAGCAAAACCGAGGATTGCCGGCAAATTCTGTGTGCCGCTTCTTAACCCTTGTTCTTGCCCGCCGCCGAGTAAAATGGGCGCGAGCTTGGCATTGCGCGAGAGGTAAAGCAAACCTGCTCCCTTTGGTCCGTGAATTTTGTGAGCAGATGCAGAGAGTGTTGTTACGCGGAACTTGCGGACGTCAATGTCTAGCTTTGCGAATGACTGCACCGCGTCAACGTGAAAGTGCACCCCTTCGCGCGCGCAGATTTCTCCGATTTTCTCTACTTCTTGTATTGTTCCGACGACATTGTTGACATGCATAACGCACACTAGGCAGGCTTGAGAGATGTGCTTTTCTATGAAGCCAGCATCCACAATGCCTCGAGAGTCGCACGGCACTTTCACAACCTCAAAACCCTCGGACGAGAGCGCGGCGCACGGCTCAAGCACTGAGGGGTGTTCAATCGAGCTTACTAAAACTTTCTTCTTTCCATTCCTAGCGAGTTTTGTCAAGCCAAAGATTGCAAGGTTGTTTGACTCAGTTGCACCGCTTGTAAAGATTATTTCCTCAGGGCGAGCGTTGATTGCTGTTGCGAGCGAGGCGCGCGCTTTTTCGAGTGCCGCGTGCGCGCGCTCGCCTGCAGAATGAATTGAGGAGGGATTGCCAAAGTTCTCAAGCGCGCACTTGCTCATTTCCTCAACTACCTCTGGAAACGGGCGCGTCGTGGAGGCGTTGTCAAGGTATAGCTTGCATTGATTTTCTTCCATGCAAGAGAGAAATGAGCTATTTTTTTAAAGCTAGTGATGTCTTGCTTTAGAGCAGTTTTGGTTGAGGGCAAGCGTGCAGGGTTTAGCTTTGAGCGCCCGGATAGTTTAGTCTATGAAGGCAGACGCGCAAGTTTGTTTGCCCAGCAAATCTGAACGATAAGCTAGGAACTGCGCGAATCCAATGTTGCGCGGTTTGCAGCGTTTCTTGCGCGCGTTTTAGTCAGGCTATCATTGACAACCAAACAAATTTTTGAGCTAGTTTACAACAAAAAAGTTTGTTTGCCATCTAAGCCAATCTTCCCAAACAAGCTCCTAAATCTTGATTGTCAGCTTAAGCGTGTTGATTGCCAACACTGGTCTGAGACGCTCGCGCTTGCCGCTGCGCTCTGCCACCATCTCCACAAACCCAAAGCGCTCTAGAAGTTTGATGTCCTGCATCACGCTTTTAAAATCTCGCTTCAAAAGTTTTGCTAGATGGTAGAGCGACTTGGGCTTCTCTGTTTTTATGGTGTGCAGCATTTTAGCCTTTTCTTTGGATAACAAGCGGCGCAGGAGCGAGAGCGCTTCAAAGTCATACTTTGGCTTCCTGCCAAAACGCTTTAAGGGCAAACCAAATGCGCCGCCTTCTTCAACAATCACAACCTCTCGCGTAAGAGACTTCTCTGCCATTTTATCGTCGATAAATTTTAGTTGATTGATATATGGTATTTTCAACTATATAAATTTAACTATACTTCTGTATATATATGTTTGTCGATTACTGATATGTTTTAATTTACCATATATGCTCTGAAATTAGATGTGAAGGCAGGGCGGGGCGGCGGGGCAGATGCCAAAGATATTCTGTTTAATCATTGAGTGATACCGAAAGATTTATAAATAAAAAGTATGCACCAGCTTGATAAACTGGCTTTCTGATTGCACTTAACGAAAGCTTTTTAAATCAACTCGAATTTTTTGCATTACCTTACAGCTATTAAACTGGCGAGCCGCTAATTACAACGCGGCTTCCTCGATGAGGGGTCCTGCGGGGCTGCCAAGTGAGCAGAGCTGAAAGGGGGTTTGAAAAGAATGTTTAGATTTAGAAAAGTTGCCAGTGTGCTTGCTAGCGCACTGATGGTAGGTTCTACAGTTGGGTTTGCTGCAGCTACAACTTACCCAGCACCATTCGTGGATGGGGGAGCTGACGCAGTTATCATCTACGGAAGCAACCCTGCCGCGAACGCTGACTTAGCTGCTGCGACCTCAATTCAGACAGACCTACTGACGCGACTTGGAGTATCCACCACAACAGACACCGGTTCAGACAACTCAGGCAGCACTGACACAGGCTCAGACACTGGCTCTGACAGCGGTGACGAAACCCCGAGCTTCGATCCCAACGACCCTGGGGTTTTGAAGTTCGAGCGCCCGTCAGACTTGTTCAACCTTGGAGAGACTCTCCAGGACATGCAGCCAGGCAAGATAACTGATGAGGACTTGCCAGAACTGCTATCTGACGGCACCTACACAGCAGATGACGGAGATGACTTTGACTATGAGCAAGACATTGATCTTGCCGACGGTTTGACCCTGACTGTGTTTACCGACAGCGAGTACAACAATGACGACCCTTCCATCGGAATAAGAATCCAGGATGGTAGTCCTGTACTTAACTACACACTACGCTTCAACGATGAAGCAGAGAGCGATGTGGACTCGAACGGCCACTTGGAGGACTTTGAGTCGAGCGATATTGAAATCATGGGCCAAAGCTATACAATTGTTAAGGCTCTTAACGGTAGCAATATCGAGCTCGACCTTGTGACAGGTGCTGTTAAAGATTGGTTGAACAAAGGAGATAGTCGGACCTACACCGTAGACGGCAACACCTATGAGGTGACTGTAGACTACGTGAATACAGATGAAGCGTCATTCACTGTTAATGGAGAGTCTACAGATACCATGAGTGTTGGTGAAACACGCCAAGTAGGAGGCACTACAATTTCCTTAATAGAGACGCAGTACCAAGATAAAACAGGTGGTAGTGAAAGAGTTCGGTTTGTGATTGGTGCTGACAAGCTTGTATTGACAGACGGACAAGAAGTTGAGGTGACTCACGGCGGAAGCACTGACACTATCGACGGTCTATCGGCTTACATAAATAGCCAGAGTACCAGCAACGGGGCGGTGAGAATAAGCAGCATTGTTATTGAGTGGATAGCCTCTAACGACTTGTTCATCGCTCCTGGTGACATGGATGAGGAAAACATGCCTAAGATGCCTGGCTTTGCAAATCTAGTGTTCACAATGACCGACTTTGTAACGCCAGCGCAGGAAGAGATAAGGCTTGACCCAAGTGGTGACCTGAAGATGGACATGGATGTGCCAATTAAAGACGGCACTGCAAGCTTCACCTTGCTATCAGGTAATGGAACGGCATTCACGCGCTTGGGTGAGGATGGAGATCCTCTAAGAACAACCAACGAAAGCACTTTGGTGAATGTAAAAGATGACGAAAGCTTCTTCGCGTCATGGAATGACGGGAACGATGCAGAGACTTACTACCTTAAGATAAGCTCCATCAATAGCCAAGGAGTGGATATAAAGAACCAACTGACTGGTGAGGTAGATGAAGACAATGTTGCTGGTTCAACAGCCACCTTTGGAGATGTTGTGCTTACAGTTGAAGGATTTGATGAGAGTGCTGGTACTGCTAACATAAGTATCAACTCGAACGGTTACTTTGACCGCATCTATACCAAAGAAGGTCTAGAAATCTGGCTGCCTGTCAACACAACAGGATCTCTTCCAAACGCAATCAACCTGAACGGAACAGCAAACCCAAGTAGTTGGTTAATGTGGTTCGTTGAAGAGGATGAGGATGACAACATAGGTTCTGGCGCGGCTGGAGCAACGCTCGAAGCAGGCGACTTGCATGGAACTCAAGATTCGTCAAGAATCTTTAATGTGACCATTAAGTGGGACACCACAAATACTGAGGTGGAGACAAGCGTTAGCACCTCAAGCGCTGATTTCGCGGGCGGAAAGTTTGACGACCTTGCGTCTGACTCCGACACTAATGTCGGATGGATAGAGAGTCCTCTCGCGACCTACATCATGCACGACACAGGCCCAGATCAGCCGACCACGACAATTGAGTACCACGGAGCTGAGTCGTATGCGAACGTGTACTTGACTGCATCCTCAGTTGCAAGCGGCAGTGCTACGAGCACTGGAGGCGGCACAACCACAACAGACGTGCCAATCATCCAGGACTCTGAGACCGCTGACTACGAGGATGTGAACTGGATTGTGGTTGGAGGTAGCTGTGTGAACAGCGTTGCAGCTGACCTGCTTGGTGTTGCATACCCAACCTGCGGAAGCGATTGGACTGACGCTACTGGGGTTGGTGCTACGGAATACCTAATCCAGACCTTTGACAGAGGGAATGGAAAGGTCGCAACACTAGTTGCAGGTTATGAGGCGCAGGACACTGTTGCTGCGGCAAACGCGTTCACAACGCAGAACCTCGACACAACCGCTGGAACCAAGTACATCGGTTCAGAAGCGACTGGCCCAGTACTCCAAGGCGGCAGTGATGCTGGTGACGATACTGGCGACGGAGCTTAAGGCTTGAACAAACACAAGCCAAACTTTTCTTTCTTTTTTTCTTTTTCTTATCTTGTTCTTATTTTGCTGAGCGGGAGTGGCGCAAGTAAATGCTAAGAGCGGAGCGTTTACGGGGAAAATGGCGCGAGGGAAGATAGTGAAGGGCAAGATTGAGATAAGGGTGAAGAGGGCTTATGACAAGCCTAGCAGCGAGGATGGTTTCAGGGTGCTGGTAGACAGGCTTTGGCCAAGAGGTGTGAGTAAAGAGCGCGCGAAGATTGATTTGTGGGCGAGAGAGCTGGCGCCGAGCGACAAACTTCGGAGATGGTTTGCGCACGACCCCTTAAAGTGGGAGGAGTTCAAAGCAAGGTACGCTGAAGAATTGCGGGCGAATAAAGCGAAAGTTATGGAGTTTGTCAGGATTTTGAGAGAGAAAAAGAAGGTGACTTTGGTTTACTCTGCGCGAGACAAGGAGCGCAATAACGCGGTTGCGCTGGCGAGTTTTTTGAGAAAGTTTGCGTAGCTGTGCAAGTTTATTGAGGTGAAGCAGCTGCTGCGAGAGTGGTAAATTAGAGCGCAAGCTGGGAATGAGAAGTTTTTTAAGCTGTGTGGAGAGGTAGAGTTATGCCGACGAGAAGAGAGAGGAAGGAGATTCGGAGAGCGATGGGGGAGGTTGAGGAGTTGCTGGCGGGAGGGGCGGAAAAGATGAGGGTTTTGGAGCGGCTGGATGAGCTAGAGCAGATGCTGCGCTCTGCCGGGGCGCTGCCGACAGGGGCTCTTTACCAGGATTTTTACAGGTTAAAGGAAAGGTTGAACGGGGATGCGGCTGAAAATAGCAGTGCTGGAGAGCCGGGCTTTTCCTCGCCCAAAAGGGAGTATTGCGGGCTGGCAAATGGCGTGCGAGTTAATGTAAAAGCGGTTTATGACCATATTTTTATAATGCGGTATTACGCAAGCCGCCGGAAGCGCTCGCATGGGCTGAAGTTGAGCTGGAGGTTCAACCGCGCAGGCAGGCTTGAGCTAATCGACGCGCTCCTCTATCCCAAAAGGAAATCTGTCGGACTTTCTAAGATATTTGCTGAGGAAGAAGAGTGGGCTGTTGCGAGAGCAACTCGTCTTGAACGAATGCCTTGGGAGATGGATTTGTTCAACCCGCGCCTGCCGCGATTTCCGCTGCAAAAGCAGTACGAGATAGTTATGAAAGAAGGGCATGAGCTCGCGAGAGAGATATACGTGGCAGGAGAGCGAGGTAGTTTGCTTCCTGCCGGGAAACTTTACGGCTCTCAACGGGCTTTGACAGAGATAGTTCGCGACGCTGATGCGATGCACATAATTTCGCGCGCGGCTAAGCTATCTCCGCGCGTGTTTGTTGAGCAAGGCGCTGAGCTCAAGCGCAATAATCGCTTGTTAAGGGTGGAGTACAGGGTTTGCTCTAGTTAGAGCGAGCGGCGCTGCTCGCTGGAAAAGCTCGCGGCGCGCTGGTTGCGATTTTCTGCAGACTCAGGGCATTTTATTTTCTGGGGCAGGAGAAACAGCTAAAATGAGTTATTTTCTCTTTCAAAATGGAGCAGGTGGAATGAGAGCATTCACTCTCGTCGCTCATCCAAAAACCCTGGAAGAGGAGGTCTAACCCAAACTGAACAGATGGGTTAAACGTCCTCTTCTGGGCAAAAAGAGGTGTGAAATAATAACACATCACTAGTATATAAGCTTTTCGGTATGTTGTAACTTCTAAATAAGGAATACATCTATCTCTAAGGTGCAAAAACTCTCTGGGTTTATAAAGGTTTAACTAGCTGGCGCAGGGATAGAATGTGATTGCCTCTCGCGAGTTAGAAGGAGTTTAAACTTGCGCGCAGTCAACTGCAAACAAAAGCTTAGAAATGCAGGATTTCGTGCCGATATAAACTTAGATACAGCCTGCTAAAGCACCCTTTAGCCAGAGGAAACCAAAGTTAAGCGCTTGCATTACTTTGTGTGCTAAAGAGTGTTTCTGCTATCATTACAGTGGATAGAGTGGTTTGTATTGCCAGATTTGTGCAACTAGCGTTTTCAGCTGCAGCCCTCTGCTACTAAAGCCATCAAAACTACCCCAGCCAACAATTAATGATAAACTTGTTCGGAAGTATGGGATAAGATAGTTTGTACGCTCTTATAAAATAGGGCTTATATTTAGTAATCTTAAGGTAGTCCTAATAGAAACTTTTTTAAATAATGTCTAAATTAATTTGACATGAAATTAAGAAATTTAATAAAAGTTCTTGCCTATTCATGCTTAATTGCAAGTAATTGTAATGCAGGCACGCCTACCCTATACAACCAACCCAAACCCTTTAGAGAGGTTGTGACAAAACAAATTGGCAAAATTGATGACCACACGCAAGGAGTTGTAACTATCTACGGAGCTGATTGGTGCGGACCTTGTAATAGGCTAGAACATGAAATTGAAAGTTCAGGATTGTTGAAGAGGCTTGAAAAGGAAGGAATAGTGTTTAGGTTTATTAGAAACCAGGCAACGCGAAACGGAAAAAGAGTAAATGAATTCATAAGAAGTGCAATAAGGCAAGATACAACTTTCCTAAAATATGTGCCTTTCGTGGTGATAGATGATCTCGGTAGAAGTTATAATGGAGACCTTAAAGAAATGGCTATTGCAGGATTGAGTAAGCCAGAAGGATTAGAGAACTACATACGAAGATATGCTCTAGACCAAGATGTTCACATATTAACAAGACAGGAGGCTCTCAAGGTTGCCGAAGCTATCGGCTCTGATTTGTTTAAAGTTCGCTATGGTAAGCTCTGGCAAAACGGAAGGAAGGGTTTTGATTTCTCTCCTAAAGATATCCATGACAAAAGAACGCAGGAAGAAATAAAACGCCTTCAGGTGATAGGCAACGCGGTCAGAATTTATGACACACGGATAATTAAAGAATACAAACCCAAAGAAATTAAATCTTTGAGATTTGTCCCAACAGAAGAGCAGATAAAGAGAATAAGAGTGGAACCAGAAGCAAGAAAATACTACAATGACGAGATTGCTTACATAAGAAAGGTTGTCTCTGAGTTAAATCGGGCTAACTAGTACATCCAGGATTAGTTTCATAAGTTGCATCAGGAGGGCAACCATTTTGTCGGTCTTGCGAACTCTGGTCGTCATCAACACAATGACCATTAACACAGGTTTGTGTAACTATATCACAACTATTTCCGCACGCTCCACAATTCCTTTCATCATTTTGCAAGTTAACACATTCTCCGTTACAAAGTGTTCTCCCTGCCGGACATTGACATTGTCCATTTACACATACAGATCCGCGCCCATAAGTTAAACTACAGCTATTTCCGCAACTTCCACAATTAGAAGCATCATTTTGAATATTGGTACATATGTTTCCTCTAAATCCTGGGCAAATATCAGGCCTGTCACTAGGGCATTGACATTCTCCGTTAATGCATTCGCCAGCCTCGCCAGGAGAATCTCCGCATACATTTCCGCAACTTCCACAATTATCACGGTCGTTTTGCAAGTCTTTACATATACCCTCACAGTCGGTGTAGCCTTGCTCGCATACACAACTTCCTTGCTGGCATGTTTTATGCAAGGAGCATATATTTCCACACGCTCCACAATTAAATCTATCATTCTGCAAGTCGACGCATGATTTTATAACGCTCCCACAAGAGGTCAAACCGCTTGGGCATTGGCATTGCCCATTTACACATATTGACCCCATACCTGTAATTAAAACGCAATTGTTCCCACAACTTCCACAATTATTTGGATCTGTCCCGGTATCTACGCATTCATATATACAGTATGTTTGTCCCTCAGGGCATTGGCATTGCCCATTTACACATATTTTACCACCGTAACATTCATGATAACATCTTCCACAATGTTGGTTATCTGTTTGTATGTTAACACACCTATCATTACATATCTCCTCGTTTGAATTTTCACATGCGCAACCATATATTCCATTCTCTTCATCAGTAATTTGGCAAGAAGCTCCAGGAATGTTCCTACAGTCGGTTCCAAAACAAGAGGCACCTCTCCCTCCTGCCCCACATGTTGCATCATGTGACTTTTTCAAACAAAAAGTAATTCCGCTGTTATCTGGAACGCAAGGTGCATAATCTGGCCCGCATACTGTCAGACACGAGCCATGCCTGCCCATCCTAGCCATACAGTCTTCATCACATCTTCCATCATTATTTTTATCACAGGGGTCAGAAGGCTGAGTTGCCGGTTTTGTAGTTGGGCCGCTTTTTCCTATTGGTATTGGGCTAAGCACCGGTTTACTTTTATATACTCCAACCAGCGAAAATAAGTATTGAAGGAATATGACTGCCAACACAACAATTATAAAAAAATAAATTGTTCGCTTAGGCATTTTATAGACAAATTTTAAGCATTTATATTTTTTACTCTGTTTGAGTTTCTGTTGCAAATCTCCCCAACCAACATTATGGGCTGTTAGTATACAATAAATCTCTGCTTTCACACTCGCAATGCTCTTCCCAGAAACAAATCCTTACCTAACCTTTTTATGTTGTGCCTCCCGAACTGGTGTAGGTGGCTGTCTGCTGCTATTTTCTGGGTGTGCGTGTAAACGCGGCTTTGTAGTGCTTTACGATGTAGGCAAGGGTGCAATCAGCGCCAGAAGCAAGGAGTGGACAAGCGCGCGATCGCGCCAAACAAAAGCTCGCGCGCTACTTTTATTTTTTCATTAGCTACTCGCGAAAGTTGCGGGCGTGGAGATACGCGACCATATTTTAAAATTTTCGTTGACAAAAACAAGGGGGAGCGGCGTTGTACGCACGTTTACTCTGGTATGCATCAATTTATTCAACAACTGCCACACTTTTGACGACGGCAAATTTTTTGTGTAGCGCGAGGTCTAGAGCGTACTATTTCGCAAGCGCTTAACAACGCGTGTTCATTCGACGGCGCGCGGTACATTTGCGCGACACGCAATCTCTTATTATTTTTAGGATAAAAACATAAGGAGGTTCATCTCCGCGCTAAAGCAAGGATTTCTTGCGCGCGAATTAGGAGAGTTCTTGCGAGTGTTAAAGGGAGGGTTTGCTTTTATCGCTCACTCAACTGCTCTGCGATAGTCCTCGATTGACACTGAAGAAACGCCTTCAATCCCTGAAAGGAGGGTTTCAACCTTTTCAGTGCCGTTTTCCTCAGGCCAGAGAAATTTAAACACAAGCGCTTTTAATCCAAAAGCAACTGGCTCTTCACTCGCGCTCAACTGCGAGGCGCCGTTGCCCTCCAAAAGCCTGCTAGCTGTCTGCTGCAACTCGTCCAAATCAATGTCTGCGCCGTCGGGCATCACCTTCACTCTCACTACTGTCAGAGCCATAAATCTATATGAAATGGTTATTTTTAAAACTATTGAATAGCCGGCTCTGTCCGGAATAACTAAAACTATAACAAAAACAAAAAAATAATCAATCTTCATTTGAGTAATT
The DNA here is from genome assembly GCA_003694055.1 of Candidatus Pacearchaeota archaeon. Taxonomy (GTDB): domain Archaea; phylum Nanobdellota; class Nanobdellia; order Pacearchaeales; family GW2011-AR1; genus UBA73. The sequence continues at coordinate 10,376 of RFLC01000093.1, forward strand.
TTTGATTCATTGTCAAACTTTACATTCATTCTTATGTTGTACAACAGAA
>RFLC01000094.1 GCA_003694055.1 Candidatus Pacearchaeota archaeon
ACGAGCAAGAGCAAAAGCGCGCTCAACACAAGACCTGCCTTTTTGTTCATCTGAAAAGCTAGCTAGCGTGATTAATAAAGATTGTGAATCTCTCCTCCCAACTTCCGCGACAACTTTATAAATCTCAAATGCGTAAAGTTAAGAATGAGGATAGCGATAAATGGGTTTGGACGCATTGGAAGAGCAGTTTTCAAGATTGCGCTTGACCAAAACTTGAATGTTGTTGCGATTAACGACGTGCATGGTGTTAAAGATGCTGAGTACTTGCTAAAGTTTGATTCTATCTACGGGCGTTATGAGAGAGAGATTCGAACGCGCGGAAACAATCTTGTTATAGGAAAGCGAGTAGTGAGGGTTTTGTCAGAACGCGACCCGAGCAAGTTGCCGTGGAAATCTCTAGGAGTGGACGTTGTCGTCGAGGCAACTGGCGTGTTCAGGGAGAGAGAGAAGTGCGCGCTCCACCTCAACTCAGGCGCAAAGTATGTTGTGCTCACAGCTCCATGCAGAAATAAAGCAGACATAACTGTTGTGTTGGGAGTAAACCACAACAAGCTCAAGCCCTCTCACAAAGTGATTTCTGTTGCGAGCTGCACGACAAACTGCCTTGTGCCAGTTGTGAAAGTTTTGCATGACAAGTTCACCATCAAGCGCGCATTGATGACAACTGTGCATGGCTATACAAACAATCAGGCGTTGCATGATTCCTCCCACAAAAAACCTCGTCGAGGGAGAGCTGCTGCATTGAACATAGTTCCAACAACTACAGGAGCGGCGCAAAGCGTAATTGAGGTGATGCCAGACTTGCTAGGAAAGATTACTGGCTTGGCTGTGCGCGTCCCTGTGCCCGTCGGTTCGTTAGTTGACCTCGTCGCTGAGCTAGAGAAAAGCTTCACAATCGAGCAAGTGAACAATGCGTTCAAGAGAGCTTCAAAGACATACCTCAAAGGCGTGCTCGAGTACAGCGAGGACGAGTTGGTGAGCACAGACATTATAGGCAACCCTCACTCCTCAATCGTCGACGGGCTTAGCACGCAAAAAGAAGGAAACCTCGTCAAAGTTCTTGCTTGGTATGACAACGAGTTTGGCTATTCAAACCGAGTTGTTGATGTAATAAAAATAATTAAAGGTTGGTTGAAATAGAGATGCAAAAGTTAAGGCGCGTTTCTGAGTTGAATGTTGCAGGGAAAAGGGTTCTTTTGCGCGTTGACTTAAATGCAGAAATTTCGCGGCGCAAGGTTCAGGTGAGCGAGAGGTTTAAAGCGCACGCAAAAACAATTGCAATGTTGAAGCGCAAGCGCGCAAGGATTGTTGTGCTTGCCCACCAGTCCCGCCCAGGAAAGTCAGATTTTACCAACCTAAAGCAACACGCTAAACTGCTGAACAGATTCACTAAAATTGATTATGTTCCAGATGTCATTGGCAAGCTAGCTGTTGAAAGAATTCTTTCTTTGAAAGATGGTGAGGCAGTTTTGTTGGAGAACGTGCGTTCGCTCGACGAGGAATTCAAGCCAAGCACGAAAAACGCTCTCGTAAAAGTTCTTGGAAATTTGTGCGAGTTGTATGTGAACGACGCATTTTCAATACTCCACCGCACGCAAACAACTATCATAATTTTTCCTAAAGTTATGCCATCTGCAATCGGACCAACCTTAGAAGCTGAGTTAAGAGCATTGAGCAAGATAAAAAACTCAAGCTCACTCTACATCCTCGGCGGCGCAAAGCCAGATGATTTGATTCCGATAATTCGCTCTCCAACTGCTAAAGAAGTGCTCGCTGCTGGCTATCTCGGTCAGCTTGCGCTAATAGCGCGCGGTCACAATCTCGGCGCGCAAAACCTGTTTCTGAAACGCTGGCTAGGTTTGACAAAAAAACTGAAACCTATGTTAGGAAAACTTGTCTTGCCAGTTGATTATGCAATCAGAGTTAAAGGCAGGAGAGTTGAGATTCCTCTTGAAGACTTCCCTAGCAAGTATGAAATTTTTGACATTGGCACGCACACACAGAAAATCTTCGCGGAACGAATCGCACGCTCGCGCAGGGTTTTGATGAAAGGAACTGTTGGTTATTGCGAAGAGAAAGAGTTTTGCAAAGGCACAAAAGCCCTATTGAGAGCACTCTCAAACTCCAAAGCTTACTCTGTTCTTGGCGGCGGCCACACTCTAACTGCACTGCAAAAGTTGAGAATTCCGAAGTCCAAGTTTGGTTACGTGAGTCTGTCGGGCGGAGCTCTTATAAAATTTCTAGCAGGAGAGAAACTTCCCGGGCTTGTTGCGCTGGAGAACTCACCGATTAGGCATGCCTAGTTGCTCGCGGTGAAACTAAACATCGCTTGATGATAACTCTACTTAACAAACTTTAGAAGCTCGGCCAAGTGCGTCGCTCGAGAAGTGTCTTTAGCTTGGTGATGAATTTCTATTGCTGAGATTCTAAAGCTCAAGAAATCAAAACAAATAAAAAACTCGTTGTAGAGTAAGTTGCATGGCAGTTCAGGAATTTGTGCCAATTCACGACGCAAAGTTAGTTGTTGAAAAACCTGTCAAGCCAAAACCTAGCGTCGAGGAGCTGACAAAAGTTGAGAAGCCTGGCAAACCTGTCCCAGCGACTTCGCTCGACGAGAAAGAGGAAAAGAAGCGGAAGAAGAAAAGGGACAAGGCAGAACCTAGCAAGATAGAGAAGTTAGAAGGTTACATTTTGATAATAACAGAAAAGCCGCAAGCAGCTCAAAAGATTGCAAGCGCTCTCGGCAAACCGACGCGCAAGTTGGCAGACGGAGTTTCGTTTTACGAGGTTGAGAGGGATGGTGAGAAAATAGTCGTGTGTTCAGCTGTCGGGCATCTTTTCAACATAACTTACAAAGCAGGAGAACGCGGCTGGCCAATTTACGAGGTGCACTGGACCCCTGCCTATACAAAATCCAGTTCAAAGTTCACGAAAAAATATTACAACACGATAAAACGATTGTCGCAGCACGCAAAGGACATAATTATCGCAACAGACTACGATATCGAGGGAGAGGTGATTGGATGGAACATCCTCCGGCTTTTGTGCAAGCGCGACAACGCAAAGAGAATGAAGTACTCAACGCTGACAAAAAAAGAGTTGGAAGAGGCTTACAAAAATCCAATGGAACACTTGGATTGGGGGCAAGCATACGCAGGCGAGACTCGGCACATTTTAGACTGGCTTTACGGCGTCAATTTGTCGCGCGCTCTCATGGATGCACTGAAAAAAATAGGCACTTTCAAAATTTTATCTATCGGCAGAGTTCAGGGACCGGCACTTAAAATTATAGTCGATAGAGAAAGGGAAATAGAAGCGTTCAAGCCAGAGCCATACTGGCAGGTCTTCGCAGTTGTGAAAGGGCACGAGTTCAAGCATCCGGAGAACATTTTTGACAAGAATGAACTTGCAAAGTTTGAAGGCATAAAAAAAGCGCTTGCCGAAACAAGAGAATCGCTAGAGAACGTCCCGCCGCCACATCCTTTTGACCTAACCACTTTGCAGCGCGAGGCTTACCGCGTCCATAAAATTTCTCCCTCGCAAACGCTCGCAATAGCTCAACGCCTTTACCTCGCTGGTTTGATTTCATACCCTCGCACATCTTCTCAAAAGCTGCCTCCAAGTATTGAAGTAAGGAAGATTCTCGCAGCACTTGCTAAACATTATCCCGAGGCAAAGATTGCAACTCGCCAAAAACCTGTGGAAGGGAAAAAGAGCGACCCAGCGCACCCAGCAATTTACCCAACAGGAGAGTATGCCGAGTTATCGGGGAATGATAAGAAGATTTATGAGCTGATTGTTAAGAGATTCATCGCAACTCTCTCTCCAGATGCGAAGCTAGCAACGCGCAGAGTCAAGCTAGTCGCTGTTGACAAACCAGAAATAGTCTTCAAGGATACTGGAAACAAAGTTATTGAGAAAGCTTGGCTGAGCGTTTACCCGACGACAATCGAGGAAAAAGAAGTGCCAAAGCTGGACGGCGAGGTGGATGTTGAGGAGATTAAGTTTGTGGAGAAAGAAACCCAGCCGCCAAAGAGATACACTCCTGCTTCGTTAGTTTCAACGCTGGAGAAGAAAAACCTAGGAACAAAGGCAACTCGCTCAATGATTGTTGACACACTTTTCGACCGCGGCTATCTTGAGGGCAAGAGCATTAAAGCAACCAAACTTGGCAAGCGCTTGATAGAGACGCTTGAGAATTACTCACCAATAATTATCGACGAGAACCTAACTCGGCAACTAGAGGAGCAAATGGAGAAACTGCAGGAGCTTTACAGGAAAAACTCTCTAGACCCTAGGGCGTTGGAAAAGGAAGAGCAAAAGATAATTGAGCGAGCAAAGCAAATTATTTCAGATATAGCAAAAGAGTTTAAGTCAAAGGAGATTGATATTGGAAAGGAGTTGTTGAAAGGGATTGAAGAGATGCGCAACGAAGAACGCGAGAATAACACTCTGATGGAATGCCCGACTTGCAAGAAAGGCATGCTGCGCATTACTTACTCTCCAAAAAACAAGAGGTATTTTGTCGCTTGCTCCAACTATCCAGACTGCACGCAAACCTACTCTCTCCCGCCAAACCGGTTGATTAAAAAAGCCCAGACAGAGTGCGAGTTTTGCAAGTTTTCGAAGCTTCTCGCAATAACAAAGGGAAAACGTCCTTGGGAGTTTTGTTTCAACCCAGAGTGTCCGTCGAGAAAGCGCTCGTGAGATGGGGCTGCCCGGATTCGAACCGGGGTCGTCGGCTCCCAAAGCCGAAAGGCTAACCAGGCTACCCCACAGCCCCGAAAATTATAGCTAGAGAGCATTTTAAAAGTTTCTAGTTCCAAAATCTGTTAATGCCTGAGCGCTTGTTGGGTTTAGATAATTTCATCAGCGCAATTCAACTGGCGCGCTTCTCAAGCGGAACTGCACTCAACACGAATTCTCGCGAAACATCAGAAGTTTGTTTTAGGTAAAATTAATAAAAGCTGACGCGTTGTTTTGTCATGCCAAAGTCAAATTTGCGCGAGGCGAGTGCGTATGAAATTTTGTCAACTCCGAAAGAAAGACGGCTAGAGGTGTTTCGCAATTTGGATGTGAACAAACAAGGGTTTACACTCCTAGCGATGCCGAGGAGAATTCAAAAGGAGATACTCCAGCAGCTGAGGAACGAGGAGATAGTTAGGATTGTTGACTATCTTGACCCTGATGAAGCAACTGACTTGCTGCAAGTACTCCCTGCTTCTAAGAGAAACGCTGTGCTGAAAGATTTGGCAAAAGAAATCCGCGCAAAAATAGAATTCTTGCTAAAGTTTGATCCTCGCACTGCGGCAGGCTTGATGAGTTTGGACTACATCGAGGTTGAGCAGGACGCGCGCTTCGAGGAGCTTGCCAAGACAATCAAAAAGCATGAGAAGCGCACAGGCAAGTTTCCGACGATACTCATTGTTAAAGACGGGTTTCTTGTTGGAGAGCTTCCCGCGCACGTTCTTGCGATTGCAAAGAAAAATGAGAAAATAGGTAAGTACGCGAGAAAAGTGCCTGCGATTGAGTATGACAAAGATGAGAAGGAAGTGATTGCAACTTTCAGAAAGCACGCTCACGACAAAATTGTTGTGTTGGACAAGGACAAAAGCATTTTGGGGTTGATTTATTCCGACGATATTTTGAGGTTGATTGAACGGCGCTCAGCAAACACTTTGCGAGAGTTTGCAGGAGTGAGCGAGGAAGAGGATGTATTTGACCCGCCGATTGTTAAAGTAAAGCACCGCTACAAATGGCTTATCATTAACCTTGCAACTGCTTTCCTTGCCGCATCTGTCGTTGCGCTCTTCCAAAAAACAATTTCTGCTTTCGTATTGCTGGCAGTTTACATGCCAATAGTTGCGGGAATGGGTGGGAACGCAGGAACGCAAACACTTGCTGTTGTAGTTCGCGCGCTTGCATTAAGGGAGATTGAATTAAAAACTGCAAGGAAAGTAATCTTCAACGAAATGCTCGCCGGCGCGATTAACGGAATTATCATCGGAACTTTAGTTGCACTGGTAGCTGCCTTTTGGAACTCAAATCCTCTGCTTGGCTTGGTTGTCGGGATTGCGATGATTATCAACCTTGTAATTGCCGGCCTATTCGGAGCTATCGTGCCTTTGGTAATGAAAAAACTAGGAAAAGACCCTGCTTCGTCTGCAACAGTTTTTATCACCACAGCAACAGACGTGTGCGGCTTCTTCTCTTTCCTCGGGCTTGCAAGTTTGTTCCTCTGAAATAAATTAGGCAAGGGTTTTAGAAGCCGGCCAAGTTGCTATACGCTCACTGCACTTTTCCTTTAGGATGAAATTCCGAGTGCGCGCCCATGGCGTTGCTGCCGGAAAGTTCAACTACCAAATCATACTCACGCCAGCTTATCGACGAAAAGTTACGCAGCGCGGACGTGTTGGTGAGCTTGCGCTGCGTGCATAAGTGCAAAGCTCGGCGCTATGCGCAGTGCAGTCAAGGTTGTGGCAGCGCGCGCCGCCGAACGTGCGCGCCGGTTACACGGAGCGAAGATTACTTTTGCAGGAACACTAGCGCGCGCTGTTATCGGAGTTGTGGAGCGCCGGGCTTGAGCGCTGCACACCCAAGACAAGCATTGCTGCGCGTGGAAAAGCGAACAACAATTAACTTTGCTTTCGTGACGCCACTCCTTAGAGCACAAAATCATCCTAACCCTCTAACTTGAGCGCGCAATTTACGTCTTGACAGATAACAAAGTTATCCATTTTGCGCAAACAAGCTAAAATTGCAAAAAATTTAGAGAAAGTTTATATATAACGGCGACTTTTTTCTTGCATGGCAAGAAGAGAAACGCAAAAAACAATCCTTCCCTCTCATGAAAGCTCGGGAAAAAGTTTGGAAGAAGAGTTTATAGATGTGTTAAAACTTGTTTCGCCGGGAACTTCTTTGCGTTCGGCGCTTAATGGAATTATTAAAGGAAAGCTTGGTGCATTGATTGTTATTGATTCTCCGCACTTGCAAACAATTATCGATGGAGGGTTTAGGATAAACGTGAGGTTCACTCCGCAAAAGCTGATAGAGCTTGCTAAAATGGATGGCGCGATAATTTTGTCCCGTGACCTGAAGAAAATTGCGATAGCGAACGCGCTCCTCACTCCGAGCAGCAAGATACCGACGAAAGAAACAGGGACTAGGCACAAAGCAGCTGAAAGGACAGCTAGGCAGGCGTTGACACTGGCAATTGCAATATCAGAGAGAAGAGGAGAGGTAACAATCTACTACAAAACGCTTCGGTATATGCTTGCTGACTCAGAAGAGTTGCTCAGAAAGGCGAACGAACGCATGCAGATTCTCGAGAAGCAGCGCGAATTGTTCGACAAAGCAATCAAAGAACTTGACTATCTTGAGCTGAGAAACTATCCAAGCTTAACCAAAGCCATCGAGGCATTGCAAAGAGGAAAGATAGTTCAGAAAATGGCGAGCGAGTTAAAAAGGTATGTGGTTGAGCTTGGCAAAGAGGGTGTTTTAATAAGAACTAGGTTAAAAGAGATTATGTCTGGAGTGGAGAAAGAGGTTGATTTGATTGTTAAGGACTACGGCAATTCAGATTTGAGCGAAGTGAAAGGCGTTTTGGATTTACTTGATTACGAGGAGCTTCTTGCGACAGAAAACTTGCTCAGCGCGTTGAACTACGAGAAGCTTGTTGTGACAAAACAAATCCCCGGATGGCGAATCCTTTCAAGAACTTGCTTGACAAAAGAGCAGATTGCCAAACTAATCGAAAAAGCCGGGACTCTCGGCAGGGCAATTCATTCAAGCAGAGATTTTCACGAGCAGGTTCTCGGAAAAGAAGTAGCAGAAAGTTTTCGTGAGGAAATAGAAAACATAAAAATAAACAGCGGCTGGTGGGTCTAACCATTCTGCTTGTCCTTTTTTTACTCGGGAAAGTTTGCTAGGAGTTTGCGCGCTCTCTCGTCGGTAAATCGCCTCGAAAGAGAGGTGCGCGCAACTAAAACGCATGTATATACGTGCGTATATACATCACTCCTTTAAACACGCTTTCACGCGCAATAATTAAACTTACGCACTTCTCTCGCTCATCGCAAACTTGCCTAAGCAAGTTTGCAGCGCAGAAAAATTGAAAAATGCTACGAGAGTTAAGCGTTTGTTTTTAGCAAATCAACATTTGCCTTTTTCAAATAATCTATCTCCTCCCCACTCAACCTAAGCGCGCGGTAAACTCCTTGCTGATTCAAAATTGGGAGCAGGGTTTTAAAGTCCTTGAGAACGCGTTTGCTTGAGCAATGGACAAGCT
>RFLC01000095.1 GCA_003694055.1 Candidatus Pacearchaeota archaeon
CATTATATAAGGGAGGGCGTTTTGTCTTATGATTTTAAAAAACCATGAAAATAAACAAAAACAAGCAAAATCCTAACAAGAGCGGGACACAAGGAATAAACTGGTTTATCCAATTATCACTCTTTCCCGGACTTCTGTGGCTCTTTTCAGGGTCTCTTGATGCGCGCTTCAATAGCTTCTCTTCCTCCATGTCGAGCATGGGGCAACTGTCTGGACTCATTGGAACGGCACTCATGGCAAACACACTTATCCTCAGTTCGCGAATACGTCCACTGGTTTCCCTATTTGGCGGCATTGAAAAACTTTATACTGCACACAAATGGGGAGGAATTGCAGCGTTCACGCTGCTTCTATTCCACCCATTATTTCTCTCTTTGCGACTCCTTCCATTCTCTGTAAGGTCAGCTGGATTATTCCTGCTCCCTGGGGGAAGCTGGGAAAAGAACTTGGGCATTGCAGCGTTAATTATTATGACGATAACAGTACTCGTAACCCTGTTTGCAAATTTTCAGTACCAATTTCTCAAGTTCACGCATAAATTTTTAGGAGCAGCGTTCCTTGCCGGAAGCATACACGGATTCTTCATAGGAAATAGTACCGCAACAAGCACTTCTCTAAAAATCTACCTTGCCGCTCTTGCATGCGCCGGGGCAATCGCTTTTCTCTACCGCGGCCTATTTCCCAACCGCCTCGTGCAACGCCGCGCATATACTGTCACCAAAGTGCGCAGGGTCAATTCCGCGATAATCGAGTTAACACTCGCCCCCGACTCTTCCTCTCCCTCATTCCACTCAGGAGATGTTGTCTTTGTTACATTCCTTACACCCATCTTACCACCCGAATCGCACCCTTTCTCAATCTGTTCAGCAACAGGAAACGCAACTATACAAATTGCAATAAAATCTGTCGGCGACTATACAAAACAAGTGCAGAATCTTCCTGTCGGAACCAAGGCCCTCATAGAGGGACCGTACCAATCTTTTTCCCATAAATGCAAAAATAAAGATCAAATATGGATAGCAGGCGGCATTGGCATTACACCTTTCCTTGGTATGGCCCGCACGCTCGCGCAGAACAATGAAAGGAGGTCCCGCATTACCTTGTTCTACAGCGCGAGGACAGAACGCGACCTTGCGTTTCTCTATGAACTTCAACAATTGGCATCTCGGAAACCGTTTTTCAGAATCATCCCTATCAACACCAACAAAGACGGAAGATTGACTGCGGAAAAGATAAGCAACACATGTGGAAACTTGCACAAAAAAGACATCCTCATGTGCGGACCTCTTTCCATGGTACAATCCTTGCAAAAACAATTTACCAAACTAAAAGTGCCTCGTGGTAATATCCACACGGCGGAATTTTACTTGCTCAAATAACTTCTTATGAAAAAAATTGCCATCATATCTTCATTTCTCTTCTGGACATTTGCAAGCTCCCTTATTGCCGCTGCACTCGTTAGTTACGAAAAGAGAGGAATTCCTCAACAACCTTTTCTCAAAACAGATGCTGTGCAGGCAAAAATTGGAAACGGTGGAGAAG
>RFLC01000096.1 GCA_003694055.1 Candidatus Pacearchaeota archaeon
ACTAAAATCATAGCGCTAACTATCTTGTGCTAAATTACTTTTCGAGTGTTGCATTGCGTTGTTGAGATAAAACTAAACTTGTCGCCGTCAAAACGTGGAGTTGTTGAGATGTATTTCATCTAGGTTGTACTTTGAGAAGAACCCAAAGGCGAGGCTGAGGTATCCGCGAGGATATCTGCTGAACAAGAAAAGTTTGCTTCAAGTGTGCCCTGCTAGACGTTGAACAAGCGAAAGAATACGTGAGGAAGCAGGCGCGCGCAACGCTGCTTATGGAAACCCCGCACTTTAGTGCGGGGAGGGTGTCACGGCAAAAATGAACCAAAGCTTCCGAGTGCAATCAAACCTCAAACCCCATGCAATTCGCAAAACTCGCAGAGCTAAAACCAGCAAAACAAACTAAGAGCGCGCTTTTAGAAAGAACTCATTTACCTTTTTCCAATTGACCACATTCCAAAAAGCTTCTACATACTCGTTGCGCCTGTTTTGATAGTTGAGATAATACGCATGCTCCCAGACATCTATCCCTAAAATAGGTGTCTTGCCTTGCATTAGCGGAGAATCTTGGTTGGGGGTTTTTATAACCTCGAGTTTGCCGTCAGAATAAACCAGCCAAGCCCACCCGCTGCCAAACACACCCAGCGCAGCATTTGTGAACTCCTGCTTGAATGCATCAAAACTCCCGAATGTTTTTTCAATCTCTTCTGCTATCTCTCCACTTGGCTCTTGCTTTTCTGGAGAGAGGATTTGCCAGAATAAAGTGTGGTTAGCATGCCCGCCTCCGTTATTGCGCACAGCTGTTTGTATGTCTTCTGGCACGCTTTCTATTTGCGCAAGAAGTTCTTCAACGCTCTTCTCAGCTAACTCAGGGTGTTTCTCAAGAGCTGCGTTGAGCTTGTTCACATAACCTTGGTGGTGCTTTGTGTGGTGAATCTCCATAGTGCGCGCGTCAATGTACGGCTCAAGCGCATCATACGCATACGGCAATTCAGGCAAAGCGTGTGGCATGCCTTACTTACGACCAACTAGATTAAAAAGTTTGCGGTTTCACTCCGCCTCCTATTTAAAAGGGTTCGCGACCTCGCGAATATATTCTCGAGTAGAATAATGCTTTTAAGCTGTTGCATGGTTGTTTTCTATGCCAAGCAGGAGAAAAACAGCGCTGGAAAGGGTGGAAGAAAAGTTCTACAAGCATCTTGAGGACTATTTGGAGAGCGTTTTTGCTGGAACTGAGGAGTATGATTCATTCAATGCTGCGCGCGAAACTTTGCTAGATAGGAGTCATTACTGGCGACCCAAGCTATTGATTGGGGTAGCAAAAGGTTATGGGGTTGATGATAATTTAACTTACCAAACAGCAGTTTTGTCGCACCTTGCTCACACTGCAAGTTTAATCCTTGATGATTTGCCTTGCATGGATAACGCAGAAATGCGACGGGGAAAGCCTGCTTGCCATGTTAGGTATGGCGAAGCAAACGCAATCCTTGCCTCAGTGCTTCAGCTCTACCCTCTAACTTTGCACACAATAGCTTCTCTCCCCATAAGCCACAGGCAAGAGCGCAGAATCCTTCGAACTTTGGCAGCTGCTTCTGAAGAGCTCGTGCGCGGGCAAGAGGAAGACCTCTTCATGCTTGGCCCAGAGAGCACCCGCCGCGAGATTGTGAGGAACTACCTAAAGAAAACCGGAGCGTTGTTCGGGGCTTCTGCAAGAATCGGCGGAATACTTGGCAAGGCAGGAGAGAGGGCTTGCGACGAGCTTTCTGCTTTTGGTGCTAAGATTGGCATAGCCTACCAGATAACAGACGACCTTGCCGACGCATTCCTCACTGAGAAAGAAACTGGAAAGAGCGTTGGTGTCGACGAGAAGCGCGGCAAACCAACCGTGCTGACGCAGAGCGGGTTAGAGCAAACATTGCAAATCCGCGATGTGTTGTTCAATCAAGCTCTTGAGCACTTGGAGAGGGTGAAGCAAAAAGGCCGCAGTTTTCCGCTAGTTTACGAGCTCATCTGCCAAATAGAACGCGCCCACGGCAAAGCGCTGAGAAAAATAAAATGCGCAAGCTGATTAAAATCAATCAAATTAGATTTATTTTAATCATTAAAACTGAAATATTTAATCAGAGAATAATAAAATTAAAAAACTAGTTGGCAATGCAAAGGTAATGGGAAGAGGTGTGCCTAGAATTCTCTGGCAAACTTACAACGCACTTAGAGAATGCAATGCTCTCCTTGGCTATGACGAGAAGCAGTTCCCGCGTTTTAATGACCCTATTAGCGAGAAAGACTTCAGGAAAGGGGTGAGCAGAGGCGAGATGAGGTATTGCTTGGAAGAGGAGTTAGCTGTTTTAAGGTTAGCTTGCAAAGAGCTGAGATTTAATGCGCAGAGATACAATGAAGAGGTAAGAAAAATGCGCGCAGCGATTAAACGAGCTGAGGAATTTTACGGAATAAACTTCAGGTCGCTGATAGAGACTGACGACGACTAGCTAGTAGGATTGCTTATACCTTCCCCGTGCTTCAACCTTATTCAATCGCGCCAGCACCTTTTCAGAGTTCTTGCTCGCTTCTTTATAGCCCTCAATTATTTTTGCGAAAAATTTCTCCCAGTTTGTAAAGTGTTTTGCCTCCAACGCTTGTTTGATGAGGTGCAAGTCAACTGCTTTATCCTCTACGCGCGCGTTCCCAAACCCTAACCCAAAGTCGATAAAGTAAAGTTTTCCGTCGAGGGAGAGAATCATGTTGCTTGTGGTTAAGTCGCCATGCACAATATCCTGCTCGTGCAGCGCTGCAATGTTGCGCCCAATTTCCATGCATACCTTCTCCCAGCTCTCTAGGGAATCAAGCCAGTCAGACAATCTCTTCCCCTTGACAAACTCCATCTCAATTTCTTTTGCTCCCTCATCAACTTTCAAAACTTTCGGCACATTTATTCCTGCCTTTTCTATTGCACGCGCAAGCAATCGCGCCTCAGCTCGCGTGCGCAATTTCCTCAGCTTTTCGTCTAACTCTCTCAAGCGATACCCCTTCTTTATCCTTCGCTTTATCAATCTCTCACCACGCTTAACCAAGAGAGCCTCTGCCCCGCGTTGCACAATTCTCTCGCTGCCCATAGCATTACTTTGCCTGCTGAATTTAAAAGATTAATCTCGTTCCTAGCTGCGGTGGCGCAAAAAGCCGCACCAACCACACACGCAAGAAATCAACACACAAGCTCTAGCGCAAACCTTTCTTTTGCAGGTACTGGTAAGCATAATAAGCGCCAACGCACGCTTCAGCTACGCCAGTTATTGCCTGCTTGAAGGGTTTGTCTGTCACATCTCCTGCTGCAAAAACTCCCTCAACATTCGTTGCAGAAGTTCGGTGATCAATCACTATCTCTCCTTTTTCATTCGTTTCCACGCCCAACTTTTTCGCAAGCCCTGACAAGACCTCATGCCCGATTGCAACAAACACTCCTTGCACAGCAAGCTCCTTGCTCCCATTGTACTCTCTGTCAAGCACAACTGAATTGACGAACCTGTCCCCTTTAATTTCCACGACATTTGCGTTTGTGATTACCTCAATCTTATCATTCTGCTCAATCCTCTTCAAGTTTATTGGCTCCGGATGTATTTTCTCTCCTCGATAAATGATGTAAACCTTTTTCGCGTGCTCTGCCAACAAAAGCGCGTCCTTTGCCGCAGAGTCAGAGCCGCCGACAACGCACACTACTTTGTCCTTGAACAGCGGCGCGTCGCAAAGCGCGCAGTAAGCCACGCCCTTGTTTTCAAACTCCTTGCTTCCAGGCACATCAAGCTTTCTCCATCGCGTGCCAGTGGCAAACATAATCGCAGGGGCGCGATACTCTCTTTCCGAGGTTTTCACAACAAAACCCTCGTCTTCCTTTCTGACATCCTCTGCTTTTTCCTCTTTTATTTCCACAAGCTCGTAGCTCTCAGCATGCTTTCGTATTTTCTCAGCAAGCTCTGTTCCTGTCAGGCTAACAAACCCCGGGTAGTTTTCAACTACATGCGTTGTGGTTATCACGCCCCCTACCGGCAGCTCGCTTCCGTGACTTGCCCCAAGAACAAGCGTATGCAAGCCAAGGCGGCCGGCATACATCGCTCCTGCAAGACCAGAAACTCCTGCACCAATGATGATAAAATCATAATCATAGCTTGCCATCGAAGAAGAAATTATTGTGGGTATAAAAAGCTATTGCTAATTGTTGCATGAACTTGGGATTTATTGGCAGATAATGCCTTTCTGAACTAGCACCGCGCACCGCGAGAGTGAGGAATTATTGCTCCATGAACGCCAATTGCTTTCAAAGTTAATCGTGAAGCGGTCGCTTTCGCACAAATTTATATTGCCTTTAGAGAGAAAGGAATAATCTTCACCTTGCCCGGTTAGTTAGGCGCGTTTGTTCCGCTGTTGTCTGAGGAGTTTTCAGGTGGTTGTTGGTTTTCAAGCACTGCAGGAGGTATCTGCGGTTGCGGAGCAGGTTGTGTGAGCTGAAGGCATTTCACTGCAATCAAATCCACGCTTACATTGCCAACATAAACCTGGAAAGGCTCGCACCTCTGAGCGTTTGAAATCACGCCCAACGCAGCGTCGGTGTAGCCTTGCTGGTAAGCCGCGCTTGCGACGCTAAACTGCCAACCTCTGAATTGCAGGACAAGAATGTAAGCCAATGCAAGAGCCAAAAGCACAACAAGCAAAATGATAATCCATCCCTGTTTTGATATTCTCCCTGCCATGCCTGCTCAAAACCTCTTGCATTTATAAACTTGTCGAAATTCGAAATCCAAAACATTTTTATAAGGCAAAGTTTATGGGTTTTTGGAGGTGAAAATGGTTGACTTGATTGTGAAAAGCAAGATAAAAGAAGCTGTCAAGGACCTGAACGTAGCAAGCGACGTGTCAGAGGCTTTGAACAAAAAGGTTGAAGCATTGCTTGCTGAGGCTGCTGAGAGAGCGAAAGCCAACGGAAGAAGAACATTGCAAGCCAGGGACTTGTAGCTTCATTTGTTTTTATTTTGTTTGTTTTAGTTTTCATTCTATTTCAAATTAATCGCGCTGTTTGCGGTTAAATAGAAGACTTGATAATTCTCTCCAGCATCTCCGCCCGCTCTTCAACGCTCGCTAGAGGAATCTCCTGCAAAGCATAACCCAACTCCAAGTAAACCTCTTTTGTCAATTCATGAATTTTCCTAGCCTCTTCCTCGCTTTCCTTGCGCTCTTCGTCTTGCATATAACTTCCGAGCGGCTCTAGGAAAAGCACTAGCTTGTAATTCCTGTCGCGCGAGTTTTCAATGAGTTCGCGAGGAACTTCAAGATTCCTTGCTCTTATGTATGCAATTCCTGACGGAACGCCGTGGTCTAAAATGTAAGTTTTCGAAGTATCCAGCAAAGCCTCCTGAAGAAGTTGTCTTCTCATAACTTTCATCTGAAAACCAATCACCTCGTCAGTTGTCCTGAAATTCGGGTTTTTCTTTTGTTCTTCAGCAATTATAGCACGCGCAGCCTCTTCGACAACATCATAACCCCGCGACTCCATCTCGCGCAAGAGCGTGGTCTTTCCACAACACGGGCCGCCAGTAAGAACATACCAACCCATATTTTTACTTCGAGCATCTGCTTAAAAAATTATCTTTAATGGAAAGCATTTTTTGCGCTCTTGCCATTTTGCACGCAATCAAAAACCCTTCAGCACAAGTTTGCACGGAGAATTTAAGTTAAGTTGCGCAGCCCTCATGCGAAATAGTTTGCATCAGTGCAATGGCGGCGCATTATTTAGTAATATCTCAGCCCCTCTCTTATGCAGCTCTCAGCGAACAAGTGCAAAACTGCTGGCGTTTTATTCGTTGATTCTTTGTTAGGCGTAATTAAAACGAACTCTGAACCCACGACTACTCTCCTCTAAATTGGAGAGCGTGCCGTTAAATAAAATAGAAAACTTCTTTTAACGGCTATGTTATATTCAATCAGAAGCCGGCAGCTCTGCCCATTCTTATCAAGAGCACGAGTTTAATATTTTGGTGCTTTTCCTTTCACCATGGGCTTGCTTTTTTGCCAAATTCTCATACCTAACCAAATAAAGAAGACAAAAGTAACAAGAAGTAGTATTCCACTGACAATAAACTTTGTGTTAAAAATAAAAGTTGGAGTTATACCAAAGTAAAGGGAAATTACTACTGGTATAAGGAGGAAAATAAGCAGAGCGCCCCAGAGTATACCCTCCGCGATGAGAGTAACTGCTAAAAATCTGTTTATCCATCCTTTCACCTTAAGAACTTTTTTCATATAAGGGTATTTTTTATCTCCTCCAGCTTTTTGGTACTCAACATATTTCTCCGCATCTTTTCCAGATTTCAATATACCGAAAATCCAACCTGCAACAAGAAGTCCAATTATTAGGGTGTCCACCGTTGTCGAAAAATAATTTTTTAAAGAACCATACCGGAGTTCATAAAATAAGACAATGATAAATAAAATCCATGCTACCCTCCGTAACACGAATTTTTTCTTTAAATTTTTTAGATACTCTTCTTGCATGTAACATTATTGGGATTGGTTGTTTAATAGTCTTTCTAACTCGCGCTCAAATTGAATCTATCACCGTCTGTCGACTTCTGACTTTGATTTTTTGCCCTCGGCAATTCACCCTAAATTTGCTTCGTAAACTTCTCTTAATCGCATATGTTTACCCGCTCTCTCAACTTCAAAGCACTTGGTTCGGTTTAAAATCCTTTCCACCAAAGCAAATATAAATCTTTGTTGTAAATAACCCTCATGCATCCAGATTTGGAGAGTAAACTTGTTAAGGGGTATTGGAGTTTGTACGAAAATGGCAAGCCTTTGGCGCCATTAAAGTTCTCAAATGGAAAGACTCAAGAAGATGTTGTTCGCGAGGTTGTTTCCTTGATAGAGCGCGGAGTGAAGATTGTTCTCTTGCACGGAGTTTGCGGAAGCGGCAAGAGCGCGATAGCGCTCAATATCGCCAGAGCGCTTGGCAGAGCATCCATTGTTGTGCCAATAAAAAGTTTGCAAAAGCAATACGAGAATGACTACACGCAAAAAAAGTATCTCGTCAAATCAAACGGAGAACGCATGAAGATAGCAGTCATAACAGGAAGAGATAACCACGATTGCTTGATTGAGCCGGGCAAAACTTGCGCTTGGCCATATCTTCCTGACACGATAAAAATAACTGAAAAAAACAAAGAAAAGCTTAGGGAGTTTTACGAGATGAATCCTTTCACTAGCAGAAAAGTTCCCCCGTCATTCAAGAAACTGAGAAGAATCTCCATCGCACCAGCCAATCCCTACTGGAGCCCGATTTTGCCGTCGGAAATCGAGCTGAATCAATTGAAAGATGCAAGAAAAATAACTTACACAGGAATGCACGGAAGAGAGTTTATTTTTTATTACAGAAAATCTGGATGCGGATATTATGACCAGTACCTTGCCTACAAGGACGCAGATGTGATAATATTCAACTCAGCGAAATATCTAGCAGAGGTTGCAATAGGCAGGAAGCCGCTGACAGAGGTGGATATTGTCGACGAGGCAGACGAGTTCCTAGACAACCTTTCCAACACTTACGAGATAAACCTGACAAAACTCGCTAGCTCGCTCAGATTGCTAGCTTTTGCAAACGAGAACTGCGAGGATGTTATTGAAAAAATTTTGAAATTGATAGAAATTGAGGAAAAAAGAGCGCGCGCGATTGGAGTTTCTGAGCAAGAGGTTTTCCACGTCAGCGAAACAAAGCTTGGCGAGATACTTGCCTTGCTTGTTGCCAACAAAGAGCTTGAGGCAGAAATAGAGTTAGATGAGACAAACTATGCTAACTCTGCATTGGAGGCCGCAAAAAACTTCAAGGGCTTGCTTGACCAGACCTACTTAACTTACAGAAAAGATGATGAGGATTTGTCAGTTAGGTTGGTGAGCATAAACCTTTCAAAAAGGTTTGGCGAGATTGCGCGAGGCAACAAGGCGATGGTTTTGATGTCAGGCACGCTGCACAGCGACGAGGTTCTCGCACATTTGTTCGGCATTAAAGAGTTTGCGAGAGTGGAGGCAGAAACACTTAACCAAGGTTCTGTTGAAATCCTAAAAACAGGGAAAGAGTTTGATTGCAAATATGCAAACTTTTCAAGCGGCAAATTCACGCGCCAGCAATATCTAAAAGCTTTGCAGGCATGCGTTGAGAAGTCGGAAAAACCTGCTCTTGTTCATGTGAACGCGTTTAGCGATTTGCCAAACCAAGAAGAAATCGTTGAGCTTGGTTTAGATGGCTTGCCGTCGAGAGAGGAGCTTGTCACAAAGCAACGCAACGACAAGCTTGGAGAAATGGTCTCTGAATTTAAGAGCGGAAAGAGCGCAGTGCTTTTCACAACAAAATGCTCTCGCGGAATTGACTTTCCTGGCGAGAGTTGCAAGAGCGTTGTCTTTACGAAATACCCAAACCCTGACGTGAAAGACACTTTTTGGAAGATACTCCATCGAACCCACCCCTCGCACTATTGGGAATTTTACAAAGACAAAGCGCGAAGGGACTTTTTGCAACGGCTTTACAGAGCAGTGCGCTCTAAAACAGACCACGTTTATGTGCTTTCTCCCGACGAGAGAGTGCTCAAAGCTGTGAGAGAGATGCAGTTGAATGGAACGCTCAACACTCTTTAAACCTTTCTTTACAATTAGAAAAGGGTTGCTTGCTTTTTTGGCATTTCAACTCTCCCATACTCACCATCAAACCCTGGCTTTATTTTCAATTTGTTTTTTCTATTCATCAGGATTAGCTCAATCAGTTTTGCATCAACATCTTTCCTAGCAAGCTCTTCCTCGCTCGCACGCAATAGCACATTAAACTCTGTTCCAAAATTCTCAATCAGCTCGTTGTAGAGTTTCCAGGTTTTTTTTGAGTTTAGTTGCGAGTTCAAATGCAAGGCAATTACCTCATGCAGTGGGAGCAACTCATAAAACTCTGGCGCGTTCTCTGGAGTGTGCCCTTTTGGATGAACTGCAAGCTCTTCAACCCTGTAATCAACTCCGATTGTCAACGGATTTTTGCAAACCGGACAAATGCCCTTGAGTTTTTTAGTTTCCTCTGGCGAGGAAGAGAAACCGCAGTTCCTATGGCCGTCGTAATGGTATCTTCCATAAGCAGGAGGGGTCTCAATTGTCGCCTTCAAGCCATGCCCGGTTCTGATAGCTCTGATTATGTTGCTATAGCCCAATTCCTCCAGCTCAAATATCGTCGCCTCTCTTCCTAGCCTCCAAGGCCAGAACGAGTGCGCGTCAGAGAAAGAAACCACCCTAACATTTTTGTTGTCAATCTCTTTGAAACGCCACAACATCGGAGGGTCTGCTGACATCCCTGACTCAACTGCATGGATGTGCCTAACTTCCTCGCCAAAACATTCTTCCAACGAGTCAAACCCCGACTTGCTTCCAAAAATTCCAAACCATGGAGTCATGCAGTGCGCCGGAATGATTTCTATCATCTCTGATATTTGCTTTAGGTCATGCACAAGTTGCATGCATGAAATTCCGAAAATCGGCCTGCCGTCATAGTCCAGCCTTCCTTTGCTCGCTAGGTAGGAAGTTATTTTGTTTGTGACTTCCTTGTTTGGGGAGAAGATAAGCAGGTGCACAGCCCTGCGCTTTCCGCCTTGAGAGAACATCAAGCTCACTTCAGTTTGCCAGAGAAATGCAACCTTCCTTTCTTTAGTCCAGAGAATTCCGTTCTCATCTTCTTCAAGCGTTTCATCTATCTCCTGCCTGTGCTTCGGGTGCTGAAAATCGCCGGTGCCAATCAAGTTCAGTCCTTTGATGGCGCCCCACTTTTCCAAGTTTGTGATACTTAACGCAGAAGATGTTGCGCGAGCATATTTCGAGTGCACTTGCAAGTCAGCAATTATCTCCATTGAAAATCCAAGCATCAAACGCTTTTAAGTTTGGCGATGCCCCCACGAGGAATCGAACCCCGAATTCAGCCTCCGCAAGGCTGCGTTATATCCATTTAACTATGGGGGCAGAATGAGAAACTTGAGAAGTTTTAAGTATTTTATGTTGTCCTAGCTAGCGCTAAAAACTCGCACGCAAAGCCCGACCCAAAGCAGAGTTTGCGTATATACATACGTATATACAAAATTTCAACTGCAGTTGTCTTGGCAATTTAATTAAGCCCGCTTTGTTTGCGGGCGAAACGAGAAGAAGCGCGCCTTTGGCGCGCTTGAAAAAACTTTATTGTTTCCAGACAAATATTAGCTTAACGCAAATTACTTAAATCGCAACATTCTTTAAGCAAAATGGGAGCGCTGGAGTTTGCGATAGTTATGTTGTTTGTGCTAGCCATGGTGTTCATCTTTTTAGCTGCGTTCGTCTTTTGGCTTTGGATGTTAATTGACAGCATTAAAAGAGATTTCAAAAGCGATGGCGAGAAAATAGTATGGGTTTTGGTTATCATCTTCCTCCACATCTTAGGAGCTCTCATCTATCTTGCAGTTGTCTATCTGCCATCCAAGAGCGAACACAAAAGAAGAGGGCGCAGCTAGTCAATTAAGTTTGTTCATTGCTAGCAATACAATGAGCAAAATGCAGAACATCAAAAATCCGTACAAAACCCATTTTTCTTTTTTGCCTTCAATACCCACGATAGTTTGCTGTTCTTCACCAGCAATTTTATGGGTTTGCTTTTCATAGGTTTGCAATTTCTGCTCGTTTAGCTGAGTCCTTGGGAGAGGGTTAAGCTCAATCGGCTCTTCATTGCTCCCATACCCCAACTTTTGTTCGGTTTGCGAATCTCTAGACTCTTGCGCATCCATGCCAAAGCTCTCCGAAGGATTGTTTGCTGTTGAGTTCTCCCTTCCTTCTCTCTCGCCATCCTGCGCAGTCTCACTCCCCTCCTGCTGCTCTGCGCTCTGTCCTGCGTTTTGCTCACCATTTCCCTCGTTGTTTGAGATTATCTCTATGGGTTTGCATCTCTCGTCAAACCTTGTTGTTGAGCTCTTCCTCAACCTTACGCATATCTCGCTCTCTCCAGTAAAATGAGCAATCACTCTAAAAACTCTTGTTTGAGGAAACGCTCCTGTCAAGTACCTGTAAGGGCTTCTCCATTGCCCATTGTCCTCTATCTCTGAGAACTGCTTATTAGCTTGCCCGACAAATATTTTCACATCATAGCTCTCACTCCCTGCACTGCTAGCTGAGATTTCAACCTCAAATGCAACATCCTTCTGCACTCTCTCTGGCGAGCTAAAGTCAAAATCAATGGCGCTTGCAAATGCCGACGATAAAACTAGAGCCACAGCAAAAAGAATGCTAGCTAGTGTAGCCGTACGAGTAAAACGCGATAATCCTGGAGGCGTTGTCAAACAAGTAGGCAGTGTCCCGGTCATCGTTCCAGATGTTCTGCCGCGCTCCAAGAAACACATCGCTAGAGTTGGAAATGCCATTTGCACTGTGCACCAACACCCTGATTACTCCAGCCAACCCCAGCTTAAATCTTTTTCTGCTCTCGTCAGACAACCAAACCTCGCCAAGCGCTGAAGTGTTGCACAAAACTTCTATCTCAACAATCTCATCCTTTGCATTCACACCCATCTCAACGCACCCAAACAATTCAGATTTCTCCCAAATCCCTTTGCCGAGATTTATCGCTTCCCTTTCTGCTTCGTCGAAAACCCTTGCTTCAGAGCTCTGAACTAAAAATTTCTTAGCCAACCCAAGCTTAATTAGCTCCAAATTCAAATACTCTGGCGCATAAACCCTTGCAATCACTCTTCCGTACTTGTCTGAACCAAGCACCTCAAGCTCAACGCTCTTATTCTCAAGCCCCCTCACGAAGTTCTTCGCTTCGACGTATCCTTTCTCTCCTTTTTCTGGAGTGTTGATGTTAGCCAAACGCACAGTTCGCCCGTCTTGCAATACGAAAGTGTCGCCGTCAATTACCCTTGCAACAATTGCGCTCTCTCGCGAGTTTTGATGAACATAGAAAAACTGGTAGTTAACCCAAACTAAAATTGTGAACAAGAGTGCAACAGCCAAAGCATATTTTCTTGGAAGCATTTACAAGTCCGTCACAATTAGTTTGTTTTTGAGCGATCGGCAAAACGCATGCAAGTGCTCGCGGTTCATCTCCCAGGTTTCAGTGTTGTCGTTTGGGTGATAGCTTGTTATTTCAGCATTCCAGAGTTCAGAGTCTATAACCACACAGGTGTTTTTCGAGAATATCGCGCCAAAGAGCGATACGCTGCCAGGCCGCGTGCGCAACTCGCGCGCAAGCTCTTCCTCGTTGGCAAAGTTTAATTTTCTAACTCCAAGGAAAGATTTCAAGCTTTTTATGTTGAGCCGCTTCTCTCCAGGCAAACAAACTAGATAAAAATCTCTTTTTTCGTTTCTTAAAAAAAGGCATTTAGTTCCCACGCCCGGAATGTTCGGCTTTATCCGCTTTGATTCCTCAACACTAAAAACTGGCGGATGCGTGTGGACCTTCCATTTTATCCCTCTCTCTCGCAAGTGCTTCTCTATCTCAAATTTCGCGTCCATCTACCGAATGATTTATATACGTCAATTAACTCTCTTGCTCATGGGAAATAAAAAAGTTATTGTTTACAGCACGCCAACTTGCC
>RFLC01000097.1 GCA_003694055.1 Candidatus Pacearchaeota archaeon
CGCCGGGGACGCGCCCAACCGGCGCAAACGCTTCATCCTGTCAATGTGCCGTACAAAAAGCCCCTGCACACGCCCAACGTGGGCGTAAGCCGCCCGCCGTGTTTGCAATCCGAGACAATTTCAGTATAGCCTAAATTTGCAAATTTCGCGCCGCTTACCCCCCGCCGAAGGCGGGTCGGCTTAACGCGGGGTTAGCCCGCCGTTGTTAATGTCTTTTCTCTACGACGCAACTTATAAGCGGTTGATAACATAACTTGACTTACATTAGCATTTGTTTCTCGCGAAATAGCACTCTCTATCGCCTGTAAGGCTAATTGAATTTGCTCCTCATCAAGGATATCCGCTATCCTTTCAATCGATTGTGCAGCGCGATAGCGCACAAAAGATGACTTGTCGTTTAATCCAAACGTTAAAGACTTTATCACATCTGAAGCACCTAAAAACCCAAGCGCAGATGCAGCACCTGCGCGTTCTCCCAAAGAGCCGTCTCGCAACTTGCGCTCAAGAAAGTCCTTTCCTAGCCGAACACCCGTAAAAATCATTTCTTGTTCTGCCAGAATTCTCGCTGCCTTATCGTTAATGTTAAAGTTTCTTGCTGCCCGTTCAAAGCGGGACTGGAAACGCTCTACACTTATTTTCCGTTGTTCCTGCCGCTTGTCAACTCGTTGTATCGTTTTATCTATTCTTCTTTCCAAATCTGTTATTTGTTGTTGTAACTCAAATATAAATTTTTGTTGTTGGTTAATTTGTCTAAGCTCTATTGCAAAATCCCCCACTTTGATAGACTTCACGTATTTAGGAAGTCCTTCAATTGAGAACAACAACACCGCAATTATTATTCCTGTCAACCCAACCATAGTGAGTGACAGCACACCGAACATCTCTCCCAACGAAAGGAGAAGGATGATAAATGCCAAAACATACAAACGAATCTTCTCCTTACGATTCAGCGCAAAATCATTTTCGGGTTGCTGTTCTCTTTGTTGTTCTCTCATATCTGCATGTTTCTCCACGAAAATGCGTTCACTTTGCGGGCTAACGTGGGCGTAAGCCGCCCACCGTGTTTGCAATCCGAGACAATTTGATTATAGCCAAAATTTGCAAATTTCGCGCCGCCTCACCTACCGCCGAAGGCGGGTCGGCTTAACGC
>RFLC01000098.1 GCA_003694055.1 Candidatus Pacearchaeota archaeon
GCGCAGGTGAAGCGCAGGCCGTTAGGTGTGCCTTTTATTTGGAGAGCCAATGGTGAGTAGTAAACGTATCAGTCCTGCAGCAATTAATGCTCTCAAAGATGCACTTGCGTTGATTTATTGGTATAAGCGCGATTTGAGATCTTTCTTGGTGAACTCACTTTCTGATTCAGGTATTTTAGGTCGCCTAAATTGGGATGGCTACAAAAGGGAAATTGTAGATCAATTGGTTAACTTCTTGGCGCGCAATCAGGATAAATACTTGAAAGATATTCTTGGGTTGATAGAAGCCGTTTGCGCTGTGACCGATTTTTCCCACTTGGAGCGTTTAGATAACGGAGAAGAGAAAGCGCTTCAGGCACAACGTGCTGTTGCCGCTTTGCGAAAAATAGCCCAACCCCATTTAGATCTTTTTAGAGAGAAGGAAGAAGCGGAGAAGCGTAGGCGAGAATATGCGGAACGCCTTGCTCATATGCAAAGTTTCCGCAAAAAACTTGACGAATTAAAAGAGAGATACAAACGTCTCTCTCTTTCTAAAGACCTTCAACGCAGGGGATATGAATTAGAGAAATTGCTAAATGAACTATTCGCCCTTTTCGACTTAGATCCCAAAGCATCTTTCAAACTCAGCGGTGAGCAAATAGATGGCGCTTTTACTTTTCAGAATATTGACTATTTGTTAGAGGCCAAGTGGCAACAATCTCCTGTTAGCACACACCATCTCGATAGCCTAGCGAGTAAGGTGAGAAGGAAACTGGATAACACTCTGGGGTTATTTGTTTCTATCAACGGTTTCTCTCCTGAAGCAATATCAACACATTCCAGTGGTCGCCCAGTGTTACTGTTAATGGATGGAAGTGACTTGATGGCAGTTCTTGAAGGACGCATTGATTTGCAAGCGTTGTTGTTACAAAAAAGGAGACATGCTTCACAGACAGGAAACATTTATTTCAGATACCAGGATATGATTTGATAGATTGGCACACCTAACCCCGGCTGCAGCGGACAGCGGCTACGCCACTCGCGAAAGCGGGCGCGAAAAGCAAAGCGAGTAGCGGGTTGGCGGTGGTGGTTGCGCAGTCACCGCCGCTGCCGCTGAGCCACACGTTATACGGAGTCGCCTGCGGCGACAGAGTCAGAGAGGTATCGGGACGGATCGTACCC
>RFLC01000099.1 GCA_003694055.1 Candidatus Pacearchaeota archaeon
AGGTTGTGCACAACAAGGTTGCGCCTGAATATCTTCAAGTAAGCTAGCACGATAGCCAGAGCAAGTGCAACCACTGCGCTCTGCCGCACAAAGAACAGCGCAGCATTCAGGGATATCGCAAGGCTTATTGCCACAACAACAAAAAACCAAATCCTAATTATTATCTCTGCGCGCACTTTCATCAAAAAGAGCATTAACAATATTGCAATTGCAAACGCAAAAACTAGTGATGAAACAATCCTTGCCGGGCTTTGCGGCTCAAGAGTCTCAGGAGGGTCAAGCCCGTACGGAATTTTGTAAGAGGTCACATTCGTAACATTGCCGTCAGCGCTCACCACTTGCTTAGTTTGCGGCGAGTAATAACCAACAACCCCAAGCCCTATCAACTGAGTGAGCAAAAACATCCCTAACAAGAGAGAAGTTATTTTCCAAGTGTGCTTCATTCCCATCTCTTGTTTCGCGGGTTTTTAATTCTTGCGCAACCCAAATTTGCATCGCATTAAAACACAAGATTTATAATAAATAATAGCTGTGGTAAAAAATGAAGAGGATTACGCGAGAGGATGTTGAGAATTTAAGGAAGAGTTTTGAGAGTAGGGGATATGGGAAAGTTGACGCTGATGTTGCTGGGAGAAAGTTTTCGTATTATGTTCTCCCGCAGGATTTGAATTCTAAGCTGCCAGACTTTGCGATGAGGTGCACTAGTGATGATGGCTCTGCGTATGTCATTGGAGTTTCAGACAGCCTGCCTGAGAGTTACAGGCCCTACGTGGCGCTGCACGAGTTTGTTGAGTTTGTGGAAATTGGCGCGCAGGTGCCTGGCAGGTGTGCGCGAGCGTTAGAGGTGGAATTGAACTCAGTTCCAGAAGAAATCCGAAAGAGTTATGCAGAGAGGCGAAGAGATTTCTTCAAAAACCTAGTCAACTATTACGAGAATGAAATCAAAGATGGCAAGCGCGCAGTTAGCGAGGCAGACTTAGCGGAGTTCAAGCGCTCGCTTGAAATGCTTGAGAAATTTGTGAGCAAGGCTTGTGATTAGAGCTGCGTTCCAAGAGCTTGCGCGGCTTTAAGGAGTTTTGGCGCGCAGTGCGCAATTAATTTCTCTCTCAGATTTTCTAATGCAGACTTAAGCGAGTTTAGAAACGCGTTGCGTCGCGCGTGGGCAAGTGTGAGCGTTGCCGCTCGCTCGCTCAAACCCGTCGCGAAAAACCTAACATCGCAAAAAACTTCGAGAGTGCCAACACAAAAATCTCGCCCACTCGCACAACTCCTGCACACGACGAAAACAATAAAAACTTTAAGCTCCTTTTCAACTGATGAAAACGCTAATCGCTGTAATAGCAGTTGTTGCGCTCGCAGTGCTTGGGTTTGCGTTTCTCTACGCCTCTAAAAGTTCTGACACTACCAATGACGTCGTGGTAAGTGGCAATAGCCAAAACCAAAACGCAGGAAATGCCGCCAGCGACTCCGCGCAAAGAGAAAAACCTGCAACCCAAGAGCAAACTCCAAAGATGGAAATATCTAGCCCTGCATTTGCTCACAACTCTCCAATCCCTTCGAAATACACATGCGACGGGCAAGACATCAACCCGCCGCTAACATTTGCAAATGTTCCTTCCAGCGCAAAAGAGCTGGTTTTGATAGTTGACGATCCTGACGCGCCTGCAGGTGTTTGGACGCACTGGGTTGTCTACAACATCCCTCCGCAAACTGCAGGAATTGACGAAAACTCTATCCCTGCCAACGCAGTGCAAGGCACAAATAGTTGGGGCAAGAGTGCTTACGGCGGACCGTGCCCTCCGAGCGGCACCCACAGATACTTTTTCAAACTCTACGCACTCAACTCTCCCCTGCAACTCTCCCCCGGAGCTAGCAAAACTGAACTAGAGAACGCAATGCAAGGCAAGGTCATAGCCAGCGCTGAACTCGTCGGAACTTACACCCGCCAAACAACATAACCCTTGCCCTAGCTCTCAGCCGGAATTTTCCAAAAGCATGTCGCTGTAAGACCTCTCAATCAAATCGCTAGCGTCAATCCTAAACCTTTCCATAAAATACTCGCACTGCTCCCTCAACCTTTCCTCGCCTATCTCACCACTCTCATCAATCGCTTCTATCTCAACAAACCTCCCAAGACCCTTGACATCATCGAGATGCACTTTCACATTCCCAACAAAATAAATCTCGCGCTCCTTTTCCACCACCACCCTCGCCCCAAGATGTTTTAGAAGAGCATCCTTTACAACTTTTCGCAATTTCTCATCTTCCAACGCAGTCAAACGAACACGGGAAAGTTTCGGGCCTAGTTGGTCAGGGCGATGGTAGTAAATCAGATAGTTCTCAATTGTGCCTTCCCTTAGCTTAAGTCTTCCGCCATTTGAGGGTGCGTTGAAGTAGGTATCAACCTGCACATCTCGCCCAACAAACCTTGCATTGTGCTCATAAAGCACTTCCCGTATCCGCTCTGCATCATCCTCTCTTCTCAACCTCGCTTTTATCTCAATATTTGTGTGGTGCATAAACCTGCGCAGTGCGGTGGATTATAAAGTTATCGTTAACAAAATGAACTGCCAGCTATTAAAAAGCGCGTTCTATCGTACGAGGAGCAAGCTTGTCCGCCTCACTTTTTCCGCGCCCGCGCGCTCGTTCCGCGCCGCGCGTCGCCGCGACCCCTACGAGAGTTCGTCGAGCTTTGCACCTGCGCGCGCCACGCAAGTTTGCCAGCGCGCACGTTCTCCGCAATTTTCCGTTGACAAATGGTCTAGCGAGCATGGTACGGCAGTTTAACGCAAGCTCCCTAGCAGTTCATTGAAAGGACCTTAATTCTGCGGCGCTAACTGAACCATGCAACTCATTAAACTCCCAAAATTAGCAAAATATTTAATAGCATTTGTTTTTCTGTCTAAATGCTAGAGATGGTTATTAATCCAAAAAAGGCAGAGAGGCATCCATGGGAGATGTTCTTTATCGGTGCGCTTTACTCAAGTCTTGCTGTGTTGCTAGTGAGGTTGGTGTTTGCTAAGGACGCAGTGCTTGCAGAAAGCGGCGGCGTGCTTGTTGTGACCCTAACTGTTTTGTTCTCCTTGCCGTTCATGTACTACACTTTAAAGCTAGAGGAAAGCAAGGTAATCCCCGGGCAAGGCACCTGGGCGCTGTTGCGCGAGCACAAGAGAGCCCTCTCTGCATTTCTCTGGCTTTTCATCGGCTTCACCGTCGCGTATGCGTTTTGGTACAACATCCTACCAACAACCGAGAGTTTCAGACAGCAAATAGAAACGTATTGCATGATTAACAGGCCGGCAAACTTCGACGCGTGCGTGCGGCAGTACGGAATCAAAGATGTCACAACCACAACACCTTTCCTGACTAACACTGAAAGACTATTCTTGATTTTCACGAACAACATGTATGTCCTGCTCTTCACCCTCATCTTTTCACTCATCTTCGGCGCCGGCGCTATTTTCATCCTTGCATGGAACGCGAGTGTTATCGGGGCAGCAATGGGTATCTTCTCAAACTTCAAGCTTTCTGCACTCCCGCTAAGTTTTCTAAGATTCTTCATTCACGGCTTGCCAGAAATTGCAGCCTACTTCACCGTCGCACTTGCCGGCGGCATGGTCTCGGTCGCAGTAATAAAGCACGAGTTCGGAACCGAGAAGTTCTGGGAGGTTCTCCAAGACTCGCTGAACTTAATTATCATCGCTGTCATAACCCTAGTCATCGCTGCCTTTCTAGAAGTCTTTGTCACACCCCTATTTTTCTAACTAGCTCAGAGTAAGTGATGATGTGATAGCACGCTTCACCAAGCAAGTCTTGACTCCAATAATTCTCACGCGCTTGAGAAACTACAGCTCAATAAAAATTAATTGCTGGCAGTCTAATCCCCTTTACCTCCAGAATCGCTCGGCGCGCCTCGCAAAACCAGCGCAACTGCCACGACGATAATTATTATGAAAACCAGGTTTGCAACAAGAGCCGGCTGACTTTGCCCGAAGAAGAACGCCAAAACAAGATATTGCCAAGCGCCTGTTATTACAAGCAGGGCAATCACGAGAGCAAGGATAACCACAATTCCAAGAACCATGCGGAACCTCTTCGGAAAAGCCTCGTCAAAGTTCTCCCCGCTGTTAAAAATCCCTATCAAAATCATCAATGCTAGGATGACAACCAGCGAAACAGCAATAAACGGAGCTAAACTTATTATGATGCGCACAGGTTCGCTAAAAGAAATAACCAAAAGCCCAATCACAAGCGCGACAAGAGCATCTATCTGCTTCTTCCCCTCTCCAAGAATCTTCGACTTCTGAAGGACTGCAAAAACAATCGTGAAAATCAGAACAAACGGCAAAATCTGAGTGACCACAATGGGGTGCGATAAAAGCGTCGGGCCGCCTAAACCGATGTCTGATGGCATTGTATTAATAAAAAACAGATGTATTTAAGCTTTATGCGTTTGAAAAGCGGCTGGAACATTCATTTATTTGGCACCTTTCTTTTAATCTCATTTGTTTTCAAACTAATTTTTATTCCGCACTAATTTTCATTTAATTTCATTCGCGTTCCAGAAACTATTGTCAGCTATCTTTCAAATAGTGCGCATTTGAAAAGCGGCTATGAACGCCGCATTGTTAAGAAAACAAACTGCTAAGTTTGGAAAAGTTGCAGCGGGAGCATTTAGGCAAGCGCACCTATCGCGGCATCTGCAAAACAACCTCACAAAACTCCACCGCGCTGTCCTCAAAAATCAAAAACAAAACGTGACACCTCCCCGCACTAAAGTGCGAGGTTTCCATAAGCAGCGTTGCACGCGCGCTTGCCTCCTCACGTATTCTTTCGCTTGTTCAACGTCTAGCAGGGCACACTTGAAGCAAACTTTCCAAGACCACAAAATGTCCTCGCGGATACCTCAGCCTCGCCTTTGGGTTCTTCTCAAAGTAAAGCCTAGCTGAAATAC
>RFLC01000100.1 GCA_003694055.1 Candidatus Pacearchaeota archaeon
CTTTACAACACAATTGTTTTCCCATACCAAAACCAAATAACAACGAACACAAGCATTTTAAGCCACGAAACTTATTTCCTTAATTACACAAGAACTGTGTGCGCCGAAGTTTTCGACCAGGCAGGCAACAACAACACTGCCTGCGATGAAATAATACTTGACTTGGAAGATCCGAAGCCTGTTGCCTATGTTACGCCTTATTTCCACAACGCGAACTTCACGGTTTTCTTCAACGCAACAGACTTAATATCGGGAATTTCAAGCTGCACGCCGCAATTCCTGAACTGCACTTTGTTTGGTGGCTTGCCATTCTGCCCTCCTGTTGATACTGGTTATGTTGACTGGAACCTAGCATCATGCACTCCAGGCTCAGGCAACGAGCTCTACTGCAATTTCGGTGATGACCCTGACGAAGTGCTTATGACAAATTTTGGCCAATACAGGTTCAAGTACGTCTGCACTGACAACGCAGGCAACGTTGGCGAAAGTTCAGAATCATACGCGTTTTATGATAATTTAACGCCGAGCTTTGTTAATGAATTAGCTTATTGTACTGTTACAGGATTAGGCAACCCTTTCAGATTCCCAGTCGTTGACCAGAACAAGACTTACGGCGTTTGGCCGACGCAATTAATTCTTCCAGGCTCAGGAATAAAAAAAGTGCTCTGCTGCGAATCAGCAGGAAACTCTTGCAATGCTTTAGCAGGCGTTCCGGCAACGCCGACAGGAGGAAATTGGTACGAATTTGCATTCACTGCTGGAGCAAATCACGTGAACTGCACAGCAGTTGACAATGCAGGCAACATGAAAAGCTGCGACGCAACAGTTGTTTAAGTCTATAAAAAACAAAAATTATATAAAGGAATACTTTTCAATATTTATATAGTTTTTTAAAATGGGAAAAAAAGAGGGATGGTTCCTGCTAATTAGCAGATTTAGCATTAAGAAAGCAAGTTCTTCTATGAAGTATTTGTCCTCCCTCAAATCCCTAACCCTCTTTTTTTCCCTGCTTTTATTCTTTGCATTTTTGCCTGCTGCGGAAACATCAAACACAGGGGTTTGCTTGAAAGGCTCACAATGCCGCGATTCCGTAATTCTTGCTCAGTGCTGCGGCTCTCCAGGAGACCAAGGCTTTGACCTGTGCAATTCAACGCTTTTCTTTGAAGGCATGAGCTCATCCGATTTAGGAGACCTCTGCAACTCAGTTTACTGCTATGACTACAATGATTACTCATGCGCACAGCTTACAAGAGGACACTGCCAAGCAATCGGAGGAACTGAAGTCACAGCAACTGAATGCACAAAAGGCTGCTGCGACTGGGGACTTCCAACAGGATGCGTACTTGTCAGCCCAACAACCTGCAGTTTTCTGAACGAAAGCAATGCTTGGGACAACCTTTTTAACCCTTCAGATTACACTTTTCAAGCATTTCTTCAGGGACCGATCTCACAAGACAATTGTGACAACTGGTGCGGCTCAGCTTCAGCAAGAGGAAACCTTACAGGAACTGTTGTTGACGAGGACTCAAACCCTTTGTTTGGAGTAACTGTGAGAATTCTCGGGCTTCAAACACAAACTGATATTCACGGAAATTTCAGCTTCGAGAACATTATGAATGGAACGCACGAAATAAGAGCATCAAAAATAGGCTATAACCAAAACATCACAACAGTTCAAATAAATGATGGCTCAACAACACAAATCAGCTTAACACTAACACGTAACACGAGCATTGGCGCATTGCAGGGAAGCGTCAGGTCAACAGGATTAATCCCTTTGCCAGGAGCAACTGTTGTTGTAATGACCAATGACGGTCCTCTTATAGGCGTTGCGGACGCAACAGGAAATTATTTCATAAACATGATTCCTCCTGGAAATCATACTGCAATCGCAAGCGCTCCCGGCTTTATCCAGCAGTCAAGGCCTGTCGTTATCGCTGAAGGATTCATAACCCAAAAAGACTTTGCACTGCCTTCAATAAGCACAGGCAACATAACAGGCACAGTTTACAATGAGAGCAGCGGCCTGCCTGTCGAAGGCGCTTTAGTGAGCGTAGGCGTTGAAGGCTTTGACATAACAAACAGCACTGGCGGATACCTTGTTAGCGGAGTTTCAGAAGGAAACATGACTGTTAAGGTGACAAAGCCGTTCTTTAATGTTTTGATGGAAACTGTTACAATCAGCTCAAGGGATCTTTTAATAAAAGACTTTAATCTTACGCCTTCAGGTACCCAAAACACTTGCGTAGACGGCACTCCTTTTGACAGCTGCTCTTTAGGTCTTAAGCCTGCTTACTGCAACGGCACAACAGGCGATTTAGAGCCGAACTGGTGCTACGGCTTGGACATGATTGTGGGAACTTCAGACGACTGCGGCTGCCCTTTCGGGACTTACTGTGTGTTTGATGGGAGCTGCCAGCCCTCAACGCCTGTGGAATGCACTTCAAGATGCACTTACACTTACGGCGGCTATGACGACTTCACGTGCCACGCTGACTGCAACGGCACAGCAGGATGCAGCTTTTATGACAGCACAGCAATGAACAATTGTGATAATCAGCCTGAGGGATCAAGCCAAACATATAACTCAA
>RFLC01000101.1 GCA_003694055.1 Candidatus Pacearchaeota archaeon
GATGTCTTTCAACACATACTTTCCGCGAACGTAGGAGAAACTCAAATTTTCAAATTCAATCTCTCCGCGCAAGTTTGGCAGCGTCTTCTTGCCGTGCTTCATCACTTCTGGCGCTATTCTTTTCAAGCGAACAAACCTGCTGATAGCTAGCACTGACCTGCGGTAATGCCTGTACAGCGCAGCAAGAAACCTGAACGGGCCAAATGCAAGGTTAACATAACCAAAAAACATCACAAACTCTCCTGCGGAGATGTTGCCGTGCCGCAGAAAAAAGATTGCTGTTCCTAGCACGCTCACAAATGCAACGCTGTAAATCACTCCCTGGAGTATTGACAACCGCGCAGACTTTGCAGAAGACTCCTTCAACGCAGGCAGGGTTTTGTGGATGAGCGCTTTCGTGAACCTATCTTTCTCCTTGTCCTCCATCACAAAGTTCTTGACAAGAAAAACATTGTAAAGCTTGTCATAAACCTTGCCGTACTGCTTCTCAAAAACCTTGTGCTCTCTCCGACGCGCTTTCAAAACCTCTTCTGTCATCCTCACCGTGACAAGTCCGTAAATCAAGAACGAAAGCAAGAGGAGAAGCGCAAGTTTCCACTCGATTAATGACATTGCCACGACCGAAAACGCAAACATCAGAAGCCGAGGCAGCACATCTGCCAAACTTTCAACCATGTTTTGCAATCTCCACGCGCCGCGAGTGATTTTCTGCAAAACCTCTCCTCTCTGCTCTCTTTTGTGAAAAAGCACTGGCAGGGTGAGGAAGTGCGAGTAAGCATCAACCTCTGCCTTGAGAGACATCTTTGCTCCGAGCACCTCGCCAAGCAATCCGGTTTTGTTTGATGTGTAGGCAGAAATCAGGCTCATCAAAAGCCAGATGCCGATGAGGGCGAGCAAGAGCGAGACGGGAGTGCTAGGAACTTGAGCAAGGTCAAAGAGTTTGCCGTAAACATAAGGCACAATTGTCGCAAGCACAGCTCCAACCGTGGCTATCGCTACAATCACAAGCATTTCCCGCCTGTGCTCTCTAATCATATCGAGAACAAACTTTGTCGAGGGACGCATGCACTCTTACCTCGAAAGATTCCCTTTTAAAGCTTTTTAAAATAAAAAATTCTCACGCTAGCACAATTAAAATTAAATAGTAGGGTTTCGTGTACCGGCCGGATGGAGAGAGAGGAGATGGGAAATTTTGATCATTACGTGAAGGAGATGGAAGAGTTGGAGCAAGAAGATGAGGATTTTTTGGAGAGCTTGTTTGAGGACGATTCAGATGATTTGCTCGCCTGAGCATGTTTTGGAGTTCTGCGCTTCATGCGCGCCCTCTCAACAAACGCGCGCTCCGCTTTAACACTTCCTCGCAGCTAGTTCAACCGTGCCTGTTGCAGCTGCGCGAGTTTTTTGTCCAGCATGGCAGCTTAACTAGAGAGCGTTTTGCGCTTCCAAGCTAGTCGCTCTGTATATACTCACGTATATACAAAAAATTCCGTGCCTTTTGCACTCCTTGCAACACAACTCTAGAAGTTTTGCGTTTGCTATTGAAGGCGCGTCCTGGGCGCGCGACGCTAGCTAGCCGCGGGCTTCGCGCCAGCACGAGCAAGTTTCGCTTTTTATTCGGGTTAAAAATTGCTCCTTGGTTGCGCTGCTCTCGTATGATGCTTAACTTTAAATACCTCCCTAGCGAGAAATTGGCATGAGTGAAAAGAAACAAAGTGGAACTGATGAGAAGGAACAAACTCCTTCTGCGCTTGATGAGAGCGTGAGTGCGAGCTACAAGAGCCAGCTTCCGCAGATGCCCTCTTTGCAAAAACCATCTCCTGAGTTAGAGGAAAAGAAGAAGCAGCTTGAAAAGCTGAAAGATAGCATACTTGCAAAGTTTCCTTTTGTCAAGGCAATGGGAATTGTGCCGCCGAACTTTGCCCAGCTTTTCGACGAGGAAGAGGTGCCAAGAGAGTTTGCAAAAGAGGTTGCTGAGAAAAAGCCAGACCATCTTGTTCTGCTCATCCCAGAGGACGAGTACAAAAACATAAACAAGATAGAGCGAGAGGTTGTGCAGATTGTGCGCGACTCAGGCGAAAACATTTGGGTGCACATAAAAAGCATAGAGGTTGACCTTTGGACTTACGGGCTTGACTCGCGCTTTGAGTTTCTCGACGCTATCGCACTCTCGTTCCCCTTGCACGACACTGGCATCCTAGGAAGCTTGCGCGTGGCAGTAATCCACAAAAACCTTGTCCTAAACTGGCTAAACCGAGGCAGGGCAAAGTATGTTGCAACCTATGCTATCGGCGGCAGCTTGGTGCGCGGCACAGCAGATAAAACTAGCGATGTGGACACTTTTGTGATTATCGACGACACTGATGTTAAGCGAATGTCAGCAATCGAGCTGCGGGAAAAACTAAGGGCAAAGATACACGACTACATCCGCGAGGCAACTGCTCTTGCAGGCGTGGGCAATGTGCTAAACGTCCAAGTCTACCTCCTAACAGACTTCTGGCAGGCAGTCAAGGATGCGCAGCCAATCATCTTCACCTTCATTCGCGACGGCATCCCCCTTTACGACCGCGGCACATTCATCCCATGGAAGCGCTTGCTCAAACTTGGAAAGATAAAACCCTCGCCAGAAGCAATTGAGCTGTTCATGAAAGAGGGCGATAGGACAAACGACATCGTCACCCGCAAACTCCTCGACACAATGGTTGAGATTTATTTCGGAGTTGTCACCCCAACCCAAGCCCTAATGATGCTCGCAGGCCATGCTCCTCCAGTGCCAAAGACAATCGTGAGCGAGGTTAAGAAAGTTCTCGTCGAAGAGGAGAAAGTCATGAGTGAGAAAGAGCTCAAGACTCTCGAGAAAGCAGTCAAGTATTACAAGGATTACGAGCACGGCAAGCTCAAGTCAATTACAGGCAAGGAGATTGACGAGCTTTGGAGCGAGGCGAAAGATTATTTTGTTAGGTTAAAAGAGATAAGGAAGAAACTTGAGAGCAAGCTTCAGAAGGAGCGGACAAAGCAGATTCGTGAGGAAGTGTTCTCGCTGCTTGAGAAGATGTTTGGAAAGAAGAGCGAAAAGGAACTGGTTGCAGAGTTTGAGAAAGAGGTTGTGGAAAAGGGCAAACTTCCTGAGCGTCTTTTGGACACATTGAAGAGCGTGGCAGAGTTGAGCTCAAAAGGCAAGAAAGAGGAACTATCGCAGCTTGATGTTGAGCGACTAACTCGCGACGCGTTTGAGTTGGTTAGGGCAATAACAGAGTACTTGCAGCGGAGAGATGTGCTTAAACTTGAGAGAGGTTTGATGCGCATCAAACACAACGACGAGAATTACGAGCTTGTCATAACGCCTCGCACCACTTTCCTTATCTCGCAATCTGGTGAGATAAAAAAGATTGAAGGCGAAAAGCTAACACAATCAAGCAAGAGTGAGTTGGAAGAGGCAATGAGTGAAAAGCTTGGCAACAAAGAGCTGTATGCAAAAGATGATGTTCTCGAAGCGCTCAAGAAAGCCCTAGGAAGCTTTGAGATTGTTTTGTAAGTTTGCCAATTCCGCGTAAGAGTTATCATAAAGTCAGTTCACAACGGCAGGAGCCTTATCGGCTGTGTGAGAGGTTGTGAGTAAATGCAGGAGCACATTACAACTCAGCGAACTCAATTCTGAAAGTGCGAGAATATGAAAGCAAAGCAGAAAAAATTAGAAAAACATAATAAACTCTCTTTCTAAGAAACTGAGGTAAGTTTTTATAATCAGCATTCTTTTAAAAGTAAAATGGAAGAGGTGCAAGAGGATACATACAAATCATCTAGCGCGGAAAGCTCAAGTATTGAAGAACCTTATGAAGAAGACCTCTCCTCGAAAAAAACAAGCTCTAAAAAATGGATTCTCGTGATAATCGGGCTAGCGGTTGTAGCGCTAATTTTCTCAATTGTCGCCGCTAGGGTATATACAAAAGAGTATTACATAAACAAAAAATCCAATAGTTTGAGAGAGATTCTGCTAGAACAAATCAATTCCTCGAACTCTCAAATTCAACACATAGAAAATGCTAATCCAGAAAACATCTCTGAAATCAAGAGTCTTTTAGAGAAAAACAAAGAGTATGTGAACAAACAGATAAATGATTTTGAGAAAAATGGTGAAACTAAGATATACGCTTTAGATGAAACATTTTTATGCGATGGAAAAAAGGTTAATTACGCTCCAAACAAACTCTCGGAGTGCAAGGATGTGCGGCTTTTAGAAAAGAGAGGCTACAAGGAATCTATTGTTAATGGAACAACTGCAGCCAGCGCTATTGTTACAAATTCTTTACAGATTGCTTTAATTGAATATAGCCTTGATGTATTATCTGAGAACCAGTACGAGTTGGAAAAAAATCTAAATGAATTGATAGAGAAATCAGAAATAGAGAATGAGATGACTGAGGAAATAAAGTCAAAGATAAAAGAAATAAAAAAGAGCTCTGCGCCGGTTGTCGCTCAAATTCTCGACGAGTTGCTCTATCTGACTAAACAGCCAATGATAACGCAAGTAATGGTTGGCATAGTTCGTGAGAACGAAAATGCATGGAATGAAAGAGGAAGAGAAAGCATGAAGCGAATTAGGGAAATCGCCGAGGAAATGGGTGTGCCATCTGAAGAGCAAATTCGGGCAGTTGAATTAAAGCAACTCTGCATCGATTTGTTCGACACTCTAGCTAAGTCATCAAAAATCGAAATAAGCCCAGCACCAGAAAAAATCTTATTCATTTCACCCTCTGTCTCTGACATATGTGAAAACTTGGAGAGGTACCAGAAACAGCACGCCATTAACATGCTAAACAGAACGAAAAGCGAGAAAAATCCATTCATTTCAATAGAGAACAAACTATACTTGAACCTCCTCGTTAGTTGCAGCGATGAATGGATACCAACCGGAAGGACAGGGACTTGCACGAACAATTATCTAAACAAGTTTAAGGAAACGGTTTCAGAAAGGTTGAATAGATAACTGAGGTTAGGAGTGTCGCAGCTTGCTATGCGCATTAATTGGTTCCATCCCCATATGCATTGCAATTTTTATTCATGGATGCCATATGTGAGATAAAAATTACCTATATCTAATGCTTTTTCAAAAAAGGTCTGCTTAACTAATTGGGATTTGAAGTTTTCACAAGAGAGCAAAAGAGCATGTGGCAAACCATGTCGAAGTTGATTAATGTCAGCAATGTTAATCGATACACAAATTTCCTTTTACTTGCTTTGATGCAGATAGTTTCGGAATCAATATTTGCTTCTTTAAACTCGGGTAGAGAGCTATAGGAAATGATTTGCGATTTGTAACCAACTCAAAACTTCCCTTTGCTCACAATTATGTCGCACGTGCCTGTGCGCTCATTGCCAAAGTTGTCCTTGCATTTGATGTAGTAGGTTTCATCTTCTGAAATAGACAGGCTGTGGGTTGTTCCGTCGAGGTCAGTGCTCATTGGCGTTCCTTCGTCAACGGCAAAAGCACACGCATTCGCGCTGTCTGGCGCTGGCGCAGTGGCGTAAGAGCAACTGGCAGGATCATCAGTGACAACATACAAAGTTCCAGACTCGATGTAAACCCTTGCTATGTTGACAAGCTGAGTGTCAACCTCAACATTAAAGCTAACCTGCTCGCTCACGCTGTCACCTGCAGTATCGGTGCAAGTTACTGTTATTGTGTGCTGGCCCTCAGCCAAGTCTGTGTAAGTGTATTCGTGGTTAATTCCGTCGGAACTTGCCATCACATCCGAGCCAGTGTTGTCAAGCTGTATCTCGCAGGTCATTGGGTTGTTTCCAGAAGTTGTGACGCTCACGGTGTACTCTGTTGGGCCTGTGCCAACTGTGATTGTCGCCCCATCCTCAAACGAGGTTCCGCCCATGTCAATGCTGAACGAGTCTATCGTCGGCAGTTGAGTGCTTTTCTCCAAATTCAGCGGTTGCCCGTCTGGACTCAAGCACTGCACATTAGCACCCACTCCGCTTTCATCGGTCTTGCACTTCACGCAGATTGTGGTCGCGCTGCCGCTTGAACTTGCAGGGAATGTCCATGTGCAATCTGCTCCGCCAGAAGTTTCGCGGCATTGCGAGATGTCAAGCTCATTCTGCATCAAATCAAACGCAGTGTCGCGCTCATCCCATCTGCACTCTGCAGGCATCTTGGTTAGCTCAAATGTCACCAAATACTCGCTTGTGTCAAACGGATGCAAGCGCTGTTCCTCTTGCTCAAGCAGGTCAGGCCTGCGCAAGATTGGCACGCTTATGTCGCGCCTGTTTATGCAGAAGTTTACAATGTACTTGTTGTTCTCGTTGTCGTTTGCGTTTGGAGAGTAGTCCTCGCACACGATGTAAAGTTGCACCTCGCTTGTTTCGCCAAGAGGCAGGTTGCTCACGAAATCTGCGTAGGCAGTTGGAGTGAACGCAACCCTGAACTTGTCTGTTCCACCTCCGATAGGTGCCATCTGCTCTTTCGTCGCACTCGGGTCAAGCCCAATGTAACATTGCTTTGCCTTCTCATCAAGCTTGAAGCCAAAGGTCAGCGTGTCAAACTGGCTCATGCAAGTGCCATCATCTCTCACGATGTTGAACTCAGTGTCGCCCTTGCCTCTGAAGCTCTCGTAGGAGAATCCATTTGGCAAGTCGTCCTCAATAAGCTCAGTGATGACCGGCGCGTTTGTGTCAGAGACATCGACAGATATGCACAGCCCTCCTGTTTCATTCTCGCTTCCCTCGACAAATTTGCAGTTCTGCCCGAGCGCTTCGCACGCGTACTTGTTGCATGGGAACTCCTCGCTTCCGTCGCTCAGCTTGTCCTTCCCACAGCTCTCGCAATCGCCGCGCACAGGCGGAGTCCACGGCAAGCAGGCAAAGAGAACATCTTTCTTCTCAATATCACCTACGCCCATCATTTTCATTATGATTATGAAAACAATTATTGCGATTATCACAATGCAGGCAGGCGGCACCGCGCATCCTGCTCCAGCTCCTGCTCCAAATGCCGCAGCAAGACTTCCTCCTGCAGCCAAGGTTCCAACAAAAGCACTCGCACCAGCAAACCCTACGATTGCACCACTAATTCCTGCTGCAGTCATCAACCCGTAGCTTAAGCCCTTTCCAAGTCCTGGACCGATTCCTGTAGCTTTAATCAAGAACCCCGTCAACGCTGCGCTTAA
>RFLC01000102.1 GCA_003694055.1 Candidatus Pacearchaeota archaeon
AAATAGTTGCGCGAGGGCTGTCTTTCCCAAACGCAAGTGATTGCAGTTTTGAGGCAACGCATGCAACGCATTCCGGCGTTGCTTTGCCAGCAAGAGCGCATGGAACTGGCCCGTGCAAAATCAAAAAGCGAGTTTGCAACTAGAACCGCACGCAGATTTGTATATACATACGTATATACAACCCGTTCCAAAGAACACTCTAAAAGTTGCGCCGCAAGTTCAATGCCCTAACTTCCAATAAGCCTTGCCCAGCAAACTAACCAAGCCATGCAACAACTTAACGCAAAATACGCTCTCCCAGCCCAGCCACTCCAGCAGTGCTAAGAAAGATTACTGCCTTTCAAGAGTATCGCTAACTGTCACTTCCATTCCCTCGCCAGAGTCTTCAGGAGACGTCCAGCGCGTGGTAGAGTCGTACAAAATTGTTCCATCGAACTTGTTGTAAGTAAAACTCCAAGTTGCAGTTACATGATTTCCCATAGGGTCGGTTCCCTCAAGATAAAGCCTTAGCACATCTCCGCCATTGAGCACATCAAAGTCACTGACAGACACATGGCCATTGCCCTGGCCCTCGAAAAATATCGTGCTTCCCCGTCCTAGGCATGAACGATTGGCAGGACTCTCGTACAAGCACCCGTCGGTCCCAAACTCAAAGTCAGAACCGCAAGCAGGATTGATTTCCTCAACCAACTGCCTAGTGCCGTTGTGTATGATATACCTCTGCCCAATTCCCTCGCACCTTGACACATAAAGCCCTGGCGGAATGTTGGAGTAGGTAACTTCTGGGTTGTTGGATGACGGCGAGCTAGGAGGTGAAGGGTTTGAAGGAGGAGAGCTTGGGGTGTTGCCAGGAGAGTTAATCGGAGGAAAACCGATTGTCCCGCTTCCTGAACTCCCTGAAGAATCATTCGAAAAGTTGGGCGTGCTGCTCGACGGCGCGCTGGAGCTAGTGTTGTCGTTATCGTTTGCGTTCGCGTTTTGCGCGGGCGTTGGTTGAGGGTTTTGGTTTGGTGCGGGGGTGTAAATGCAAGCAGGCACAGCAATCAAAGCAGCTGCAGCCAAGCCCCTGGCTTTCCTGCCAAAACCGCCTCCAAGCAAAGACTCTAAACCCATCGCAGAATAACGAACCCGGACTTTTTAAATTTTGTTGCTCTGCTCTGTACAGCACAAAAAATGCCAACTACTCACGAGAACCCAGAGCTTGGCTAAGTACATAAAGCAATAGATGAGTTTGCCGAAAAAATTCCCTTTACTCTTGCAACACTGCGCGTGGATAGAGAGCAATTGCGAAACTTCCTGCGTGGAGTTAAAATGAAATTTCTCGGCAGTCTTGTTTAGCCAAACTGCCCGGCGCTGTACGCTTGAGGGTTTGACTCCTTGTCAGCTCTGCCAGAATAAAGCGCTTCTTTCCTCTCACTAAGGGCTTGCTGAAGGTAGCGATACACTTCGTAAGGTTGATGAATGTGTTTAAGCAAATCATACATCACCCTTGTTCTGACTCTGCTCACGCTGTATCTGCCCATCCTCGCTGCCGGCTCAGAGTAAGTTTCTGTCTTTCCAGTGTCAATCTTCACAGTACCCACCCCAAAAATCTTGCCAACCAACCCTACATTCACAAGCACCTCCTTGATTTGATCGAAGTAGATTGACTTAAAGTCAGTGCCGATTAAACCCGACTTTATCACAACCCTCTTCTGCGTAATCGCATACTCTTTAACAAGGTCTGAAAAGAAAGCCCACAACGAAATCGCACTTCCAAGCAGCAGCAAGCCCAAGCCGACCGCCCAACCTGGAACAGCGCGAGAGCTCGTGCCTGACTTAAAATTTATCTCGCCCTGAAGAAAAAAGAAAATTGAAACTGCCAAAATCAAAACAAGCCAAATCACAAGAAAAGTCGCAAGCACCTTCCTGCTCACAACATCCCTCCAGACAATCTGCTCCTCTGGCTCAAGAACGCTCTCAATGCCCACACCCATCCCCAAAAAAAGTGAAAGGCATATAAAAAACTTCCGCAGATTGTAACCCTCTACGCTTTCCAACAAACAATACATAATTAAACTCCAAAAACAAGCATACGCATGAAAACTCCCCTTTACCACTCCTCCAAAAACGAAAAAAATTCTTTTGTATCACTCTCAGAAAAACTGGGAGTTATAACCAACCTCGTTGCATCAACACTAACTCAAGAAGGTTACACATTTGAAGCGCAAGAAACCTCTCTGACAAGAGCAGACTATTTCTACTCAAAAGGCTCTGAACACGCAACACTAACAACTCATCTCTCAAGACATCCACTAGAAGCAAGAGCAGAAATCAGTGCTAACGAACAGATAACTAAAAAAATAAAAAAAGCCCTTGAA
Organism: Candidatus Pacearchaeota archaeon; assembly: GCA_003694055.1. GTDB lineage: Archaea > Nanobdellota > Nanobdellia > Pacearchaeales > GW2011-AR1 > UBA73. The sequence continues at coordinate 2,361 of RFLC01000102.1, forward strand.
GAAATTTTAAATTAAGCAGCTTTCTTTAATTTCCTCGGACTTATGATATTCTCCCGTCTAACTTTCACATCGCTGTACCCTGCCTCTCTAGCCCTTTCAGCAGTCTCCTCATACCAACTCTTTCGCAAGCCGAGCCCTCTCCTCAACTTGCAGAAGTTCTAAGAGAGGTGCTAATCAACTTAGTTTCAACTTCAATTTCGAATAAGCATTAAAGAACAATCTTGCTCACCCCATAAACTTCCTCAAAGCAGGGTGCATATCAACTGCATGCTGTTGTGCGATGCTCTGGTAAAGCTGGTAGGTTATCATC
>RFLC01000103.1 GCA_003694055.1 Candidatus Pacearchaeota archaeon
AATTATATACTGAATAAGTCAGTTGAAGAAGGTGATGTTGCTGCTATTCCATTAACAAATAGAGATAAATTCATTAGATATTCTGAAATCTCTAGAATTCACGTAATCAAAACAAAAGCAAATTTAATTGATAAATTTTTAGGCATTATACATATTTCCATAACTCAAAAAAGTGGTAGAAGGCTTCGTTTGTCTAATCTGATTAAGAAAAATTTTATTGTTATAGTTAATCGATACAATATACCAATAGATGGATTATGATGCCCGCCCTTTATTTTGATTTCTATGTATTGCATTCACTCACTACTACGGAACCTCCATATTTACTCTCCTCAAGCCTTCGGCTTTCGTTGGTCGACCGATACTTGCGTATGGTCGAAGATTATTAACAGAGCTTAACCGGCTACGAAAAATGAGCATCCGCTCTAAAGGCCTCCGCCTCATTTTTATCCGCCCAAATTTTTTCTTAATTCGCGCGCAAGAAATCCCCGCAGTTTAGTGTGGGATGAATTGCGCAAGTTTTTATTTTTGAATTAAATCTTGAGGAGGTAAAATGAAAGCGCGAGTTTTGATTCGCGCGCGGCGCACTCCGCAGGTTGCTTAGGCGTTTCGCAAGGAAGAGCAGCGCGCGTTGGGGAGCGCTTGCATAAGCGCGCTTTCTCAGGGCGCAGCGCAAAATTTTGTGGCGAGGGATAGTGCAAGTATGTAATTTGATAAAATTAAGTCCAACTATTTAAGTTTCTCTCTAAGGGGTTGGGCTAGCAAGGAGTGGGATGGGCAAGGGGAAGCTGCCTAAAAAACTAAGAAGCTCCACCACGGCTTCTCAATATTTTCTACTTTGCCAGTTTTTGCGTCGATCTCCGTTTTTACGTAGATGTGCACGGGAATGAGAAAGAACAATCTGCCTTGCTTGATACCGGTTATTTCATAAGATGGCTTTCCATCTTCTTGCTTAAATTCAACGTTGCTAATCTCATTAACCGCATTATCTTTCACTTTTTTTATTGCGTCTGAGGTGGAGATGCTAACGCCTTTTTCACTAACTCCTCTGCCGTAACATTGTGTAGGAATTGTTCGTTCATCACAAGTGCACTCTTTCGGGCAAGTTGTGTAGCTAGGCCTGGCCCCTGTCTCTTGCAAAATAATTGGCAGCCACTCTTCAGAGTTTGCCTTTATTTCAAATTCGGTTTGCTTGGGTTTGTATCCTGGCGCACTGGCAGAAGCGGTGTATATTCCTGCCGGCAAATCAGTAAATAGAACCTCTCCACTTTCTGTTCCTGAGCTCCTTATGACTTTTCCATTTTTCATAATTTCAATTTTTCCATCTAAGATGTACTCTTTAGTCTGGGGAGCATGCTCTTTTAAAATCGCAATCCTTACGCTTCCTTTTGCATTTAGTGTGGATTTTACGAGTGCAATTGAAAGATATGCCGGCTTGCTCTCCTCTTTTGTAAATTCTTTTTGCGCGGTCGCATACCCTGGAGACTTTGCTGTAATCGTGTAAACTCCGGGCTGAACGTTTAAGAATACCACTTGTCCATTCTCATCCACCGGAACATCTTTCCATTCTGGCGGCAGGGGTTGTTCTTCATTTTGTTGAGCATAGGTTAAGCTGACTTTGGCGTTAGTTAAAACTCTTGCAGCATTTCCGACTTGTTCAATGACATTAACATATAAAGTATTTTCATTTGCTTGGGCAAGGGAGTTAGAGCTGAAAATCAGGATAGCAAATAAGTGGAGGATTATCAATGCGGCTTTCTGTTTCATAGGATTATGTGGGGGAAGTGTTATTTATAATTTTGCTAACTAATTGACTTGGAGATTGATAGGCATTTGTTTAGTTTGTGGGCTCTGAATCAGTGCGTGGTGCTGGCAGGATTTGCCGACGGAGATTGCCGCGTGCGCCGTCCGCGCCCTCGCGCGCTTGCACTTCTAGCGCGATGCCTCACGCATTAGCATTTTTATTTTTCCACGCTCTTGCTGGCTTGAGAGGTTGTTTGCTCGTATGGAAAGGCATGTATCCCGTCGCGCGTTGCGTGGATGAGGTATTTGCCGGGTTTTTCAATCTCAACGATTTCCGTTTGTTCGTAGAGGAAGTATGGTTTGACTATTTCATTTTTGCTGTGGCTGGCGTATGAGCAAGACCTGCCAATTGCAAAGCCGCTAACAAATATCGCGCTGGCTAAAGCTAAGCGCTTCCACCTCGCAGAGCTTCCCGGGCGCGTGCTAGGGTGAGAAGTGCGTTCATAGCAATACTGCGCGTTTTCTTCTCTTTCTTTGCAAGTTTGCCCACTCTCTATCTTTTTCTCGCCGTTTGTCGTTTCTTCAATAACACTATCTAAACTCATGCGAGCAACAGATAGAGTGCGTATAAAAATCTAATCGTTCGCTGTTCGCGCGTTATGTAGCTCTCGACCCGGGTTCGATGCAGAAAAGCTCGGTAGTTTTTGTATATACATCTGTATATACATTTTCCTTTATAGCAATTCTTGCTTTAGAATATCGTCCAAGTGTGATGCGCTCTGCCGCGCGCTTTAGCTTGGTGATGAATTTCTGTCTCGGCATGAGTTTAGAAGCTCGGCCAAGAAAGAAACCGCCTTGCTTTAGCTCGGTGATGAATTTCTGTCTCGGGGCGAGCTTCTAGTAAAAATTATATTTCTAAAAAATAATAAAAAAGTGAGCAGGATTGTTGCTCACTGTACAAGAATAGTGGTAACCATCTTGTTCTAAATAAATCTTTCGGAGGTAAAATGAAGTTCGAAGTGCGTAGCTATAGCCATGCTGTCGGCGAGTTCAACTACCACATCATACTCACGCCAGCTTATCGACGGAAAGTTATCGAAAGCGAGCGCGTTGGGAGACTTGTGGAAGCATACATCAGGGAAAAGCTC
>RFLC01000009.1 GCA_003694055.1 Candidatus Pacearchaeota archaeon
GAGTTTGAGCTACATCTCTAACTCGAGAAGATTTATTTATGCAGGGATTTACATCTTTGTCGCGAGCGCAGTGGTGGGGTTTGCCGCAAGCCCTCTTTTGACTTTTCTCGACGATTTTATCAGGAGAATTGCGTTAAAAGTAGCTGGGCTGAACACCCTTGAGCTGATTTTGTTCATCTTCAAAAATAACTTGTCAAGCGCGCTGATGTCAATTGTGCTTGGAGCTTTCCTCGGGATTGTGCCGATAATGAGCGCAATAACAAACGGCGTTCTGGTTGGGTATGTGCTCGCTCGCGCGCTGGTTATTGCTGGAGTGGCAAGCTGGTGGCGCCTGCTTCCTCACGGAATTTTTGAACTTCCTGCCATCTTCATAGCAATTGGTCTAGGAATGAAACTCGGATTTTCAATTTTTGAGCAGGACATGAGCGAGGCGTTTAAGGAACGCTTTGTCAATGGGCTCAAAACATTTGTTTTCATAATCTTGCCCTTGCTTTTAATTGCCGCGATAATCGAGGGCAGCTTAATTAAACTGCTTTGACTGCCATGGCTTGGGAAATATACGACGAGGATAAAGGGGCTGTGGAGAATTATTTTAGAAAAGATAGTTTTGGCAACAGAGTTGGGAGGGTGTTTAGAGGGGTTGTAAGATATTACAAAAAGCGCGGAAAGAATGGAGATGGACTGAGCTTTGATCGAAGTGAGTTAGAGCATGCAGTCAATGTGGTCTGCTCTGAAATGGGAATTGTGGATGTGGAATTGGTTGATTTAGAGATTTATTGCAAGTCGCGAGGGTTGTCAGCTAGCTTGAGAAATTATTTGCAACAGCAAGTCCTTAAGAAAGACAGCAGGGAAAAAGATGAAGGCTCGAAGAGGAGTTTTGTTCCAAAAGTTTACAAGATGCACTTAGATTTCCGACGAGAAGGGATTGAGTTTAGAGAGTGAGTTTCAAGTTGTGTAGAGCTTTAGTGGGTGCATGAAGAGCGCGCCTGCGGCGCGAAGCTCTGCTCCGAACGCTTTGGAAAGCGAGAAGGACAATAAAATATAAATACTCTTTTTTACAGGTTGGTGTATGATTAGGGTGAAAAAGGTGAGTGAAGTGATTGGAAAGAGTGCTTACACTTCTGACGGCGATTACTTTGGCAAGGTTGACGACGTGACATTGGGAGAGAACAGAATAAGCGGATGGAAAATCTCTATCGGCTCTAATTTTGCGTCGCTGTTTGGCGGGGCAAAAGGAGTGATAATTCCACACCAGTTTGTGCGCGCCATTGGCGATATTCTGATTATTAACAAAAACTCGCTTCCTTCGAAAGCTAGCGATGTGCCAGAAAGTTTTGAGGAAGAAAGTTTGAGTGAGTAGATTTCATTTCTGGCTGTTGAGTCAAAAAGGTTTGGCTGTGCAGTATTGGAGCGGTTTGGAATGTCCGCAGTTCTTTGGTTGTATATACGTTCGTATATACAAAATCGCGCAGCTTCAGTGGGGCGCGCCGACGCTAGAGTTTCATTCCAACAAACGCGCGTAAGTTTGGGTTGCCCGCTAGCAAATCTATCCCATATCCAAGACAAACACTCTCTCGCCTAGAGGCGCGCCAAGCGCAGCCCGCACTAAAATTTATGATTACATTCAAAAGATAACAAACAATAAATTTTATAAACGTCATAAAAGGCTGTTATTCATGCCGCGAACAGAATACGAGTTTCCGCAAGGGCTTGAAGCGCGCCTCGGAGCTGTGATGAATGCTGTGAACACAGAATATAAGTCTCTAGCTTTGCTCGCAACTAGCGATGTGCCTCAGGAGGCGCGCGAAATTAGGAAGGGTGTGAGGGAGATGGTGGGAACAGGCGTGAGACTGCCTCAGCAGACACCTTTTGAGAAATATTTCAAACTTACACTAGTTCCAATTGGGATGGTAGCAAGAGAGGAAATTTTGAGTGAGGGCGCTGAAAGCGTTAAGGTTGGGTATTGCCTAACTTGCGCTGGAAAGAGATATGGTCAGCCAATTGCAGCGTATGCAATAAAATGGTCAGTTGAAAACGGGTTGAGCATGCATGAAGTTTTAGGTTCAACACACAGCAGAGGAGAGAGAAGAAGCCCAGAAAATAGAGTCAATATCTTAAAGTGCCTTGCACGAGCATATGGAAGTTTGAGAGGGGTTGATATTGTTAGAAAGTTGAATATGGATCACACGGTTATTTGCAAACACTTACTTGCATTGGCAAAAATCGGGTTTGTTGAGTATGATTCTGTTGGGTACGGAAAACCTCGTGTAACTTACTCATTAAGAGAGCAAAAAGAGCCTGTAAAAGTAAAAAAGTATGGAAGGCAAACACCTAGAATTTATGAATTTTTAAGGCAAAATAGAAGAGAGTTTACAATTGAAGAGGTTGCTCAAGCTGTGGGTTGCGCTTATAGCTCTGCTCTCGCTGTTCTTAGTGGTTTGGAAAAACAAGGTATTACAAAGCGCGAGAAATGGAAAGGCGGAGAACTCCAATCAGAAGTAAGAATAACTCGGAAAGGGAGAGAATTTTTGGAAGGTTTTGTTAGGGATGTTGAGAGAATTTTGAGTGATGATGAGCAAGCGATAAGAGGAGGGAGAGAATTAATGCGGGTGTTGCACCAGGAAAGCGCGTTTGGGGATTATTTTGCGCGGGCAGCTGAGTTATATGCCCTTGCCTCCCCTCAAGTGAATGCGAAATCGTTTGATGAGAGGAGAAAAGAAGTGATTGGGTTCTTGAGAGCTAGTGGAGAAGCAACAGCCAAAGAAATTGCAGAAGAAATGGGTGTTGGTGTGAATAGAGCAAGAAATATTCTTAGACCTCTTTCTCGAGCAGGAGTTGTGAAAAGGAGAAAAAAGAAGGGAAGGCTTGTGTATTTTGTTGAAGGGGAGGAAGAGAAGGTTTAAATAAATGTTTCACATTTTTGTTGCATGGGGAATTATTCTTTGAACTTTTACAAGGGCATGGATTACGGGCTTGACCCTGGGAAGGGAGAGTATAGTTTAGACCTCAGTCCGAGCCAGCACTACTCTATCGGTGATTTTGGTTTCACCACACTGCCCACGACTGCTAACCAGCTTTCTGCGCTCTCAAGCAAGCTCAACACTGGAGCGAAGACAATGGAAATAAACGCAATTCAGACTGAGGTGTTGGAGTCAATTCCAAAACAGCACTGGAAAGAAATTGAGCGCTTGAAAAAACTGACAGGAGTTGACCTCACGCTCCACGGCCCTCTTGTTGAACCGAGCGGGATTGCGCAACTTAAGAGCGGCAGGATTACAGAACTCGACGAGACTTACAAGAAGCAAATAGAAAAGCAGATGCTGATGGCGATGGAGGCAGCGCACCAGATTAATCCAAAGGGCAATACTGTCGTGACATTCCACTCCAGCAACGGGTTGCCTGAGCCAGAGACAGTTGTAGTTGAGGAAGAGGTGGACCCGCGCACTAGGAAGAAGGTGAAAAAAGAGAAGCTGGTGGCATTTGGGGCGATTCAGCAGTACGGGCAGCAACCTGCTGGAACGATTGTGCCTGTTGAAGAAGATTATTTTGAGGGCACAGGAATTGACAAGGATTACAAGAAGAAAGAGAAGCTTATGAATGAGGTTTTGAGCAAGAGGAACGAAGAGATTTGGTCAGACTTGTTGAGGCAGATTAACTTTAATGTCTCAAATGGCATGGAGGTTATTGAGGAGGCGACGCGGCCAAGAGTGGTTGGAGCTAGCTCAGCAGAGCGAGAGAATGTAACCAAGAGCATGCTTGAGAGTTACAAGCAGTACACTGAGGGAAAGTTCGAGCCAAGAGAGTTCGAGAAGATTGCCGGGGAGTCAAGCGAGGTGCTGCGCCAAGCAGGGCTTGAGCCTGCGCGCGCGATGGACTTGCTCTCGCGAGGAGATGTTTATCTGAGGAGGGCTTACCAAGAGTTCAAGGATGCGTTTAACATTGCATACACAACAGCGCAGCGCACTGGCGACAAGCAACAACTCAAGAAGCTTGAGGAACTGAGAAAGAGCATCGTCGGAAAAGTGAAGCAGTACAAGAACGATCCGCTGAAGATGAAGGAGTTTGCCGCGACAATCTCAAAAGGGCTTAACATTCTATCTCACGCAGGCACTCCGCAACTTTTGAAACCGCTGAGGGAGTATGCAATTGAGAAAGCTGCTGACACATTTGCAGATGTTGGAGCAAAAGCGTACAAAAAGTTCGGAAAGCACACGCCAATCATCAGCATTGAAAATCCTCCTGCAGGAATGGGCTTGTCAAGAGCAGAGGACTTGAGAGAAATTGTTGAAACTGCGCGCAAAAAATTGAAAGAGAAGTTGATGCGCGAGGCAAAGCTTTCAGAGGAGCGGGCGGAGAAGGAGGCGAAAAAACTAATTGGCGTGACATGGGATGTCGGGCACATCAACATGATTAGGAAGTACGGCTACGAGGACAAGGATGTTGTTAAGGAAACGCAAAAGATTGCGCCGTATGTGAAGCACTTGCATTTGTCTGACAATTTCGGTCTTGAGCATACTGAGCTGCCGATGGGCATGGGCAACGTGCCGATTAAGCCAATGCTTGAAGCAATTGAGAAGTACAACAAGCAGATGAAAAAAATTGTTGAGACAGGGCAGTGGTTTAATCTTTTGAAAGGTCCCACACCAATTCGCGAGACAGCGCGCGCGTTTGGCTCGCCAATTTATCCGATGCAGATGCAACCATACTGGGCGCAAGTCCAGAACCTTGGCGGAGAGGGAGGTTATTTCCTCGGCTACGGGCAGATGCTGCCTGAGAAGCACTTCTCGCTTTACGGCGCGTCATTCTCTGGTTTGCCGAGCGAGTTGAGCGGGCAGGCAGGAGGGGGTGCGAGGCAGGGCAGGTTTTCCGGAGCGCCGATGGAGTAGCTTGCAAATTGTTTTGAGCATTGCCGGCGCATTGCAACTTCGAGGAAAACTTTTCAGAAATTGGTTTGCGGTTTAGGAGCGGCGCGCTTTGCTGCTCACGCTGATGCATTGGAAATAGCAAGGCGCAGGAATTTTCTGCAAGAGATTGTCTGCCAGCACAACGAGTAATTTGCCGTCGATAAAACGCTGAGTTTGGCAAGGTCGAAATTTCGCGCGCTCTAAGTGCAGTGTTTTTAAGAAGCGACTGCCGCGTCAAGAAGGCTCTGTTGAAAATCTCTCTTGCGCCAACCTTAAATTGTGCGCTATTGCCTTACAATAAATCTCTGCCTTCACGCTCGCAATACTCTTCCCAGAAACAGCACCTCCATACTTCCTCTTCAAA